>NZ_CP117228.1 GCF_028596125.1 Listeria innocua | reverse complement strand
CTGATCCTCTCTCCTCTCTTCGTTGATTCTCACTTTTAGCAAACAAAAAAGGACAAGATCCCTCCCTGCAGAGAAATCTTGTCCTTTTAAACAAAAATCTCGCGCAGGAAAAGGAAACTTTTTCACATGCACGAAACGTTCAAAAACCTTATAAAAATGCTTGAAAACTTGCTTTTAAGCATTGTCAAATAAGCCTACTTATGCTATAATTTTTTTATCAATTTTAAATTAATAGCTTGTAGGGTTTCGTCTTTTTAATGTGTTTTTGGTCGAACACATTAAAGTGCATTTTGGTCAATGCATGGGCGATTCCTTTTTTATTTACTTGTTGTTTACACAATACAACAAGTTTTTTTTTTTGTAAACTATCAATTTTTCTCACAATAAGCTTACTCCTATATAATATTTGATAAAAAGATATAAATATCTTTTTATCTTTTTATCTATATATACTTTTATCTTTTTATCTCTTTATCTTTTTATCTATATATCTCATTATCTTTTTATTTTTTTATCTATATATCTTTTTATCTCCTGTAAAGTATTGCTGTTATGCAATTTACAATTAATTTTATAAGTTACTATGTTACTTTATACTACAAATAATTTATATAACCTCCGAATATTTATCTTTTTTCGCTTTACATAAAATTCAAGGAATGTTATTATGTGTTTATCAGATAAATTTATCTTTTTATCCTTTTATCTTTATTACAAATATATTACAGGAGGCGAGAGAATGTTTAATAGTCCGGCTTATATAGAAGAATATAAAAAAGTGCAGAAAGTACTAAGTGATAATCGATGCAGAGTTATTATTAATGCAAATCAAAAAGGTGGAGTAGGGAAAACTACCAACACCACTATGGAGGCAATTATTCTTGCGCATGTCTTTAATAAAAAAGTTTTATTGATTGATGAAGATATGCAAGGTAATGAAACTAGTTTCATGAGTAAAACTTATGATGTTATAGAGTTCCCCATGTCACTAATGAAAGCAATTGAAGAAGGAGACTTAACAAAAGCGATTGTTAATTTAGACGAAAATATTGATATTATCCCTGGTAGTTACGATATGAGAAAAATGGTTAATTTTTTAATTGGTAAATTCAAAACTGAAGAAGCACAAACTTTTTATCTCTCTTCACTTATAGACAAAATTCGTGATGACTATGATTTTATTTTTATTGATGTTCCACCTTCTACAGATTTAAAAGTAGATAATGCTGTAGTTGCTGCTGATTACTTAGTTGTGGTTCAAGAAACTCAACAATTTGCATTAGAAGGCTCAAACACCTTTATTTCAACTTATCTTAATACCTTAGTAGATGATTTTGGCAGTCGCTTCAAAACAGAAATAATTGGTATTTTACCAGTTTTACTACAGAAAAAAAGAAAATTGCATGAAAAAATACTAGAAACTACAAAAGAAAAATTTGGTAAAGAAAATATATTTGGAACTACAATAAACAATCACGCAAGACTAGAGTTATATGGTAAATTTGGCGTTCAATTTGAAGATCATTGGGATCGAACAATGTTTGCACTCTATACTGATATAGTACAAGAGATGCTTGAACGTATGCAGCTTATTGAAAACGGCAGTGATTTAGATAACTATCAATATAAACCAATTTTTTACAATCCAAAAATTGGTAAAGTAACTGCTTTGGGAAAGGAGATTGTTGTTAATGGCTCGATTAATAGATCGTAAAGACAAGGAACAAGCAAAAGTAAAAACTCAAGCAGATACATCGAGAAAAGTTAATACAAAGTCCAACTCCGAAAAAAAAGTTAATGCAAAAGACAGGAAAAATATTAAGGTTAACCCTGACGATATGTTATTAATTGATACAATAGCTAATAATTTCTTTGAAACAAAATTAAAACATTATGAATTGGTAAATCTCTTATTAGAAAACTGGGTGGATACTAAGCTAGAACCAAGACAACAAAAGATACTTAAGGATTTATTGAAAAACAGATAGTTTTATCTAAAGATAATTAGATAAAAAGATAAATTTATCTAATTATCTTTTTATCCTTTATGCCCACCGACCAAATCAGAACGTTTTAATCCAGTTGCACCAGTTAAAAGGCTACTTGCATGCATCATCGATCTAAAACCATAACGTTGTCTAATTTTATCTATAGTGGTGTCTAATTGTTCCTGGTTAATTGTTCTTTCAGGATTTTCAAATAAGTTTAATTGAAGTCCAGCTTTCCTAGTAATTCCACCGCAAGATAATTCTACTTGTCGTACAGCTTCATTCTCATAATACTGCCAGAAGAGCGCAAGAAAGTGGCCAACAATTTCCTTGTTACTGCTAGTAGCATCTATTTTCATTTGATGTCTAAAACCACTCTTCACACTAAACTTACTATATCTAATCCCTATATAGGCTACAGACGTATTTACATGCTGCTTTCTCAATCTCATTGCAATCTCTTCAGCCATTTCTTGAATAACAATTACGACTTCCCACGGGTCGTGATAATCTCGTTCTAGTATTTGACTCTTTCCATAACTCTTCGAAATAGGCACATATTTTTCATTTATTTTACTATAATCAATTCCATGTGAATGGTAATATAACTGCTCCCCTATCACTCCTAGCCTCCTCTTTAAGAGTGGGGGAGGGGATTGACTTAACGCATACACACTAAATATTCCTAATCTTTTTAGATTCTCAGCAGTCCGATGGCCAATACCCCACATATCCGTTAAATCTTTTATTTCCCAGATGGTGTCCTGGATATTTTCATATCTCCAGGTAGCAATTCCATCCGTTCTATGTTTAGCCGCATTATCTAACGCAAGTTTAGACAACAGCATGTTATCACCAATTCCCACTGTCACAAACAAACGTAACTCTCTTAAAATATCCGCTTGAATTCGTTCCGCAATTTCTTGAGTGGATCCAAAAAGTGCATGTGATCCAGTGACATCTAAAAAGGCTTCATCGATTGAGTAGGGGAAGAAAAATTCTTTGGGTACATAGCGTAAAAAAATTGCTTGGATCATCGCATTTACTTTTAGATATAGTTTCATTCTTGGTGGAGCAATGATAATTTCTTTATCCCAGGTGGGTACTTCATACATTCTAGAAGTCGTTTTTATTCGATGAACTTTTTTCATCATTGGACTTGCTGCAAGCACTAATCCGCCAGCTCGATCAGCATTGCTCATTACGACTAATTTCGCTTTTAAAGGATCTAATCCACGCTTCACG
The DNA here is from genome assembly GCF_028596125.1 of Listeria innocua. Taxonomy (GTDB): domain Bacteria; phylum Bacillota; class Bacilli; order Lactobacillales; family Listeriaceae; genus Listeria; species Listeria innocua. The sequence continues at coordinate 101,379 of NZ_CP117228.1, read as the reverse complement.
CATTCGACACTAGCAAAGAATGATTTTACATCGATACACAGAATATCTTTTCGTGGTGCATGAGAATAATCTTCTATCTGTACCATTTTTCTGTTGTCCGTTCTTCAATGTTTAAGATACTGTAGAAAGACAGGGAAATAACTCCGGAAGCTGCTTGAATAAAAATAATATCACCATCTATTCCAGCAATTCTGCCTATGACATCTGGTTCTGGAAAAGCATCCGCATTTAGGGGCTTTTTTTGTATCACTAATGAAGACTGATGTGTGATAGCAGCACTTAACACACTCTCAATGCATTCTGACGACATAGCTTCTCGCCATTTCAGCTTAGAAGAAGCTTGCTGTTGATCCATTTGGTCATTATGTTCACTTAAGAAAAATCCTTGCCACTTTTTAATTCCTCTATCCTTGTAGGTCATCCAAATCACAACCTTTCAATCGAGAGTATTTCTATATCTCGCACAATAATTCCATTGACTAAAATAGTCTTCAATGACTCATTAAATAAGTAACATTTGCCTGAAACATGATGTTCATAACCACCAGAATACGTAGTAAATCGTAGAGAATAATCATTATCTATGGAGTCGTGTATTAATTTTAAATATTGCTCCCAACGCTCATTTGTAATAATAGGCTGAGTGACTCTCTCATCATACTTTTTTCCAATTAATAATTTTTCCATGGCCAAAACCCCCAAAAATAATAAGAACATATGTTTGTATGTATTATACAAACATATGTTCTTATTTGCAATATGTCTTTTTCCTTATTTTTTTTCTACACGATTCATTTAACCTATTTGTTTATTATTTTTCACCCAGCTCCTCCACGCCTATCTGTTTTCTACTTCTCCAATTAACTTTACTCTCCTTACTCAATATAAAATTAAGTAATCTGAAATTATACTCCTGTACATCGGCAAACGTTTCTAAACTAATAGCAACCATTGAAAAAAACTCCGGAATTTCTGGTCTATTTTGTATTACAAAATCATACAATTCTTGCGTGTCCATTTTGTAATAATCTAATATAGAAGAAATAGAAATATTTTGATTTGGTTTCCGTTCAATAACATTTAACAACCCCGTAGTTAACTCATACCCAACAAGAATGTAAAATGGTTCCCTACGTTCTTTGTTTGCTAAATCTAGATCATCTTTATATATATTATTAATATTCGTTTTTAACTTCTCCAAAAAATCAACTCCTTATATCACTTTGTGCTATTGCTGTTCTCTGAGTTCTTCTTTTATTTTCCATTTATAATGGCCTGCATTATATCATTCTCCATTCTTTTATTAAGGTATATTTCTGTGCTGCTATGCTACCAGAAAAACTATAAGCCTAAACTACTTACGGCTTGATCTTTATCTTCCTGCTCGATACCGATGTATCTTAGCGTAATTTTAGGGGAAGAATGATTCAACAATACTTGAATTAATTCTAGGCCAACTCCATTTTTGTACAAATGATAGCCAAAGGTTTTCCGCATACTATGCGTACCCAAATTTTCTAATCCAGCCTTTTTTCCGGCCGTTGATATAATATACCATCCTTGCTGCCGTGTTAACGGCTGTTCTCCGGCATTTTTCTTTCGACTTGTGAACAAGTAGTGATCTAAATCCTGCTGAGCAATCCATTCTGCATGTTCTTTAGATACAAAATCCCAAATATCCTTCTGCAACTTCTTCGTTAAGATCACCGAGTTGTTTTTTTCCGTTTTTTGCTCCGTCATCTTCAATCGACTTTTCACTCGGACTTTTTGCCGATATATTTCTAAAACATCCCTTAACTTCAAACTCAACAAATCCGAAATACGATAAGCCGTATTGATACCGATAGAAAAAAGTAACACGTTCCTTTCTCCAAAATCCCCCTGGGACAAAATAGTTTTCATCAACGCAATTTTTTCTACATTTTTGATTGGTTGCACTTCTTCCATTTGAAAAATTCACCTCTTTCACCAATCTTACTTAATGTCATTATAACATATATTAAGTATGATTCAAAACGCTGGAAGAAAAAAGAGAAAACAAAAATTCATCTTCTCTCTTAGAACGCCAATGTTTTTCGTCCTTTACCCCAATCTTACTCAATGTCATTGAGTAAGATTGAGTGGGCTTTTTTTTGTGTTTGAGTTTTGTGTTTTGAAACAAAAATATCTTCTTTTGCAATGGCTAATTATTCGCATTATTTAGTTTTGTTTTTATCAATAAGATCTCTATACTCAATATATTTGCTTATTGCAAGTCCATATCCGGTTTCGGTAAACTCGTAAGATGTCTCTTCTTTAGAAACATCTAAATCTCCAAACGGTTTGTTAATTTTATAACTAACACTATATTTTTCTAATCCCGGTAAATTACTAAAAAACATCATAATTTCATACTTTTTTCCTTTTTCTTTCTCTACCTCACCTATACGGTCTGTACTTGCTACACACTGTTTATGCGTTTTGCTCATTATTTAATCACCTCCTTTGCTGTTCCTATTGTACTCCTCTTTTTCAGCTTTTATGAGGCCATCCTCTTTTAGACTGGAAAAAAAACATCTCCATTTTCATCTATCCAAATCCTTGTACCTGTTGGAATAACAGTATTCGTTTCTCATGTATGCTTGAATTCGTTTCGCCTGTAGCTCATATGACTCACTGTATCTATTATCAAAATCATAGCTAAGTACTTCAGTAATTTCAGCTTCTGTTAAATGATATTTCTCTAAAACGGTTTTTAATTCGTCCTCTCCATCGACTCGCTCTAACAATTGCTCATCAAAGATATAACTCCAATCTCCTGTGTCCTTTTCTAAATCCTCTATGCTATAGCCGTGTAGAGATGAACTAGAAAAGTTTGTGATATTCACGCATATTCCTTGAAACGCCTTAATTGCAACCACATATCCATCACGGTAGTTCTCTAAACGTGTCCATCCGTTTTCAATAGTTTTTATTTCATATTTTTTCATGTTTTCCATCTATTCATCTGTCCTTTCTACTTTTGAAGTCCCATCTGTATAATTAATTTTCATGATCTTTAAAAATAGGTGTAACTCGATAACGAACATAATTATTCGTTTCATGTAAATAGTCCGCCACTCTATTTTCGTACTCCAGCATACAAGGAGTGTTTTAACTCCTTGTTGCTGTCATCAAGTTTTTAGGATTATTATTTTCTCCTGACAGCTGGAAGCCAATTAAATGTGCTCTGTTATATAACCACCCTGTTTTTGTCTTCTTATTTTTCCACCCTGATGGATTGACATACAACGCTTCTCTTTCATCTTTAGGCATCATACTATTGTGCAACATCGCATTTGCTTCTCCTACACGATTAAGCGAATCTAATTCTGAAAACTTTTGCCACATTCCTTCCTTCAAAGAAAGCTCTTCTTGTGTAAAAACAGGTACTTGATTATTCACAGAAATTACTTGATTTCCTTTAAACGTTTCGTTGGCTAATGATGAAATTTCCTCACTCGAAATGTTGGTTCCTTCATCAAAAGATGCTGGCGGAAAATATGTTTCCCAGTTTTTCACTAAATAGCCGCTTATCGTTACTAGTACAAGCATGATAAGCGTTAAAATAGATGTTAATACTTGCTTCTTTTTCATGTTTCCAGCTCCTTCTCATCAATCGCTTGAGCCATTAAGCTTAACTCTTCCATATTTTCCTTCACATACTTAAACCCTTTTCCATGGCCTACCATCATAATCGCCATGACTCCAGGACTAATACCCATTTCTTTATTTAACTTTTTGGGGGGTATGTCTTCAGCTTTACAAGGAATGACTTCCCCAGTGTCTTTCATAATGATGATTGTTTTTTTATTCTTTTTAGCATAACCATAGCTATAATCTGGCAAATCTTTGTATTCAATCATTTCTATAACTCCTTTCTAAGATGTACTACTCAGACCACTTTTGTGGTATAATTACGATATAACTTTTTTGTAAGAGTAACTTTTTGAAGTGGCTGCTTCTCGGGTACTCTTTTATTATTTTGAATCCAAAGCAAAAATAGAGTAAGTGCTTTTTCTATTACTCATTCCGATAACGAACCGTTATAGCGTTACTTATTTGTCCTACTGTATTTAACTCCCTTGTTAGAAAGTCATACTGTAATTATTGATATTTAATCTAGTAATCAAAACTTAGCGCTTCTTGACGAATAAAAAATTCCGTTTCATCTTGGATATATTTTTCTTTCGCTTTTAAAGCTTGTTCAGAAGATACGTTCGTTAAATAATCCTCGCTTAAATTTTCTGTGTCTGCCAGAAACTCTAAAGGAGATTCATATTCTTGAATAACCAGTGTATATTTTCGATCATGATCATTAAACTCTTGTTCTAATGTCATATCAGCTATATTAAAGTACGTAGTAACTTCATATTCCCCTAAACTCTCTTGAAAATCCTGCTTATAAGCTACATATATTTTATTCTTGGTCTTTATCTTTTTTAATATGTCAGCCTTCTCTTCGTCAAAATTAACATTATATAGATTTACTTGATATCTAGCAATATTGTCTATTGCTAAATTAAATTCATTTATATAAGCTAACTGTTTTTGAAAATTATCTCGCGTATTATCCCATAAGTCTTTTAAATCTTGATCATTGTGTTGAAGAATATCATTCATATCCTGTATATCATTATCATAGGGAAAATCACGAGTTGGTATATTTTCATTACTTAAAATTGTTTTCAATTTTTCTCTTGCTAAATTGCCAGCTTTATCAGGATCAAATGCTAAAACAACTCCTCTTTCCTGAAATATTTCCTTATTTTCTAGAATATACTCTTTCATTTGTCGCACGTGATTAACGCCAGTAGCAGCAATAAACTCTACGTCATGATCAATTTCTTTAACAGAAAGAGCATTTATAAGAGTTTCAGATATCAAGATGGGGGATACCCCTTCTTTAGTTAAATTGTGTTGAAAGTTTTTAACTTCTTGCTTTTGATATTGCACAATACAATGAATTTCTTTTGGATATTCATTACTATATTCTATATCTGGAGAAGTTGATCGTAATAATAAGCGATCTAACTGCCCTTTTTCATCAAAAAACGGAATAACAACATCTCTATTTTCAAAACGTTTGATAGATTCTTCTGATTGACCATACCGTCTCATGAGCAACGGAAACGCATTAAGAAGACGGCTACCAAATTTTAAATCTGGAGTTATCAGTAAATGATTCTGATAAACACCTCGACTAATACCTCGGAAAGTTTCTCCTTTTTCCATATCAAAAGAAGCGTTACCATCAATAAAATAACGCATATTTGCTGTTAAAATCTTTAATTCTTCTTTCTCAGCTTTAGATAGCCATTTTTTTCCATTCTTATTTTTATATTTCTCTTGAAGATCACTAGTATTATCATTTTCTGTCAGTATTACTCTTGTTGTTTCTCCGCATTCATTTTGTCTATTACAAAAGATCACGTTCATTTTGTCTTTATACATATAGGCTTCATGATAGTTGCATTCTGGACATGTACATAAAAAATATCTTCCATGAGGTCGGGCATTTAACTCTGTTAACATTTCATCTGCATCTTTAAACTCTTTTATATTCTTACGTATAAAAGCTTTCTTTTCAATTTCAGTCATCTTTATACTACTCCTTTCAAAAATCCATATAAATAGGACTTCTCACCGAGAAGCCCTATTACATCATAATTTTTCTATTCGTTTCTCTTCTCTATCGACTAAGTGCAGCGTTGTTTGTTGTATAATAGTCTTGTTGCTTATTTTCTTTTTCAACAGAATAAGAATTTTCAATACTACGATCTTTATTTTTCGATCTATCAAGGTCATTATTAATTTCTTCAATTAGATCAGATGATGCGTCCTTTACTTCCTTTAATACTGCAATCTTATCCTCAATTTTGTCTCCATTTTTCGTCCAATTTGCAATATATGGTAATGAAAAATCCTCTGTATCCATTCCAATATGGTGACAAACAATATAAGATGTCATCTCTGCTTGAAGCTCCTTCACTTCAGTTGAATATGTTATACTTCCACCGTTTTTATTTTCATTCTGTAATCGTTCATAATTATGCAAACGTTCATGTGCTAATTCATGCACAAATACTTGTATTTCCTCGGAAGGCGTATTTTTTCCATTCAGATTAATTATTTTTTTAATTTCGTTTGTATCTGTGTTTAAATACTGTGTGAAGTTCCCCTTCACCGCGCCTAGACTATCAACTGTATTGAGCTGTATACCTCTTCCATCTGCAATATTCTCAAGAACATGCTTTACTTCTCTTAAATCGTTGTTCTCGACCTTAAATTCTTGAATTCTGTTTGGAAAAAGACTTGGATAATCACTAGCTTTTGCATTTGTCTGAGTAATGTCAAAAACAGACGAAAGCTTAAAATGAGTTCTTTCTACAGAATAAATCTCTCCACTTTTAATTTTTTTCTTTTCTTCTTCAGTCGCATAACTTATATGTTCCATTGCTCCGTTTCTGTCAAACATTTTCATTTGCATAGGAACAAAAATCTTTATTCCTTTTTCACCTTTACGAACAGAAAAACCTTTTTCCTTAAAAAATGCAAAAGAACCAACACCCTGCGCTCCAGGATACTGTGTTTGAATAAGCTGTTGATTTCGTGAAGAATATTTGTAGAAATTACTCATAAAGTTTAAATACTCTTTAACTTGACCTACATTAGCTGTATAGCCTTCCATTTTTTTGTACATGCTATCCATTAAATCTTGTACTTCTTGCTCTTTTTCTTCTCTTGATTTAAGCTGATACGTCGCCTTTTTCATGTAAATTTTACTCCTTTCTTCATTGGTTATTCCATACAATTTGCTTCTTAGACATATCAATTTCTAAGAATATTTCTTCATCAGTCGATGCTGTAATTGTTGACAATGATTCATAGTCATTCTTTGACAATAAGACTGTTGTATTTTCTTGCTTCTCGATATCAAATAAAACAGCTTCTGAAAAATCTGCATTTACCTCAACTAATAAACATAAAGTCATAATTCCACCTCCTTTCAACAAAAAAGCCCCTATAATAAAAGGCTTTACTGATTATTTCTTATTTGGAAAGACAAAAGTAATTTTGTCTTTATCCCACTTTAGCTGTGCATCAAATTTGTTTCCTTTTTTACTTACAAATCCTTTTATAGTTCGTGTAGACCCATCACTTAAAAGAAGTGACACATCTTTTTGTGGTAAGGTTTTCCCCATTATTTTTTTCATTAGGGTAAATGAACAAGATGATTTATCTTTGTAACCAACGCAACTATACATTTTTCCTCTATCAACAATATCCTTTCCACAGTTCGGGCATACACCAACACTTTGTACCTTTTGCATTTCTTGCCATTCAGTTTCCTTACTAATATTGTCCAAATTTTGCGGAACTTGTTTTATATATGATTTAACTAAATGTTTAATTCTCTTTAAAAAAACATCTTGTGTGAGCGCGTCTTCACTAATTGATTTTAAATCTTTTTCCCAAAGAGCAGTCATTTCTGCACTACTAAACAATTTATCACTTTCAAGTACTTTTCCAATTTGCTGGCCTTTTTTCGTAACTTCTAGTTGATTTTTCACAACATTAATGTAATCTTGTGATTTTAATTTTTCAATAACATCCGCTCTAGTAGCTTCCGTTCCAATTCCTTCAACATCTTTTAAAATTGACTGTGCTTCTTCATTTTCAAGTTCCTTACCAGCTGTTTTCATCGCCTGAATTAGAGCGCCTTCAGTAAATGCTTTTTGTGGCTTAGTATCCTTAGATATCACCTGTAAGTCCATTTCAATAAACATATCTAACTCTAGCGATGGGATTGTAGACTCATCTGGTTCCTTCTCTACCACATCATTTAAAATACTCTTCCAACCTAGTAATTTTTCCACTTTTCCTTTTGCTGCAAAAGGAACATTATTACTTAACAAGTCTACTGTAGTTTCTTCATATTGATATGTTTCAGCAAACATAGCTAAAGTTGTTCGTGTCACTAATTCATAGATGTTTCTTTCTAAATCTGTCAACCCTTGTAGTTCTGTTTGTGATGGAATCTTTTTAGTGGGAATAATTGCGTGATGTTCATGAACTTTTTTAGAATTCACAAACCTTGTTTTCTTATCAACATGATCTAAATGCTGATTAATAGAAAAAAGTTTTTGGTAAGACTCCTTCAACGATAACAAATATTCTAGTTCATTTTCAGTAATATAAACTGAATCTGTTCGAGGATATGTGAGTAATTTTTTTTCATACAATTTTTGAACAGATTCTAGAACTTTTTTTGGTGATACTTTTTCCTTCTTACTCATAACTACTTGCAATGCGCTTAATGAAAATAATCGTGGACTCTGTGTTTCTTTCATTTCTTTCTGAATGTTGGTTACTAGAACATTCTGCTTACCTTCTTTTAATTTTTCGTTCTCTAAAAATGTTTTACAACTTTCTTTACTATCAAATTTTTGTTTTTCCTTTAGTCTTGCTGTCCAAAGCAGCTTATTTTGATTGCCTTTTAGTTCAATTTCATAGTATTTTTTACTTATAAAACTTTCAATTTCTTTTTGTCGTTTATAAATCATCATTAAAGTAGGCGTTTGCACACGTCCGATTGGAAAAACTCCCTGTACTCCTTTTTCTTGTAAACTCAATGTGTATAACGGAGATAAATTCATGCCAACCAACCAATCACTTTTTTGTCTTGTCTGTGCTTCCAAAAATTTATCGTATGTTTCATCTGAACTTCTTAAAGATTTAAAACCTTTTCTAATCGCTTCTTTTTCTAATGAATTAATCCATAATCGATCTACCTTCTTCTCATTTCTATTAATACCTGCCTGATTTATAATAAGCCATGCAATTAATTCACCTTCACGATCACAATCTGTAGCAATAATAATTTGAGTAGCCTTTTGAAGATGACCTTTTACAATTGAAAATTGTTCAATTTTATCTTTTGCTACTCTATATTTCATTTCGGGAAAAATAGGCAGATTAGCTAATGACCATTTATTATACTCTTCTCCATAATCTCCTGGTAAACAGAGTTCAACTAAGTGTCCAAATCCATATGTTACTATTGCACCCTCAGGAAATAATTTATCTTTAATTTCAATGTATCCTTTTTTAATAGAATGCATTTCCATTGCAGACGCATATTCTTTTGCTTGACTTGGTTTTTCTGCTAAAATAACTGTTTTCATTATATTCTCTCCTCTATTATCTTATCGTTGTATTTGAGAATTTCTTGTATCAATAAAATTACTACGCTCTTTAAAACTAGTTTCTTTTCCTTTTTCAACAAAAGGTACATCTAAATGCCATTCATTTTCATAGAAGCCCTTGCCTTTACCCAATACCGCTTTATGAATTGTTGAATCATTAATATCTTTTTCTAGTTTAATCAAAGTTACTGCATCGCCAGAAATCCTCAATGACTTTTCAAATCCTTCACTTTTTATAGCACTTGATATTTTAGACAAAGCTGTTAATGCTCCTTTGTTTGCATTTCTAATATTTAGAGTAGGATTTTCTTCTACTGCTTTAACTAGTAATTCCTCTACTACTGAATCAATTTTATTTTCCGACATATAACCCCACCTATTTGTTAAATTCTTCAAATCATGTTTAATACAAAAAACAACAAGTTATTACTAATATGCAAAAGAATACTTCCCCAAAAGTTAGATTGATAAGAAACCCAGCAATAAATTAATCCCATCAGTAAATATGGCCATAAAAATTGCTCTCCATGAAAAGCAGCGAATATTAAACTACTTATAAAAGCTATTAAAAAAACACCCCAATTTCTTTGGAAGTAAGGAATACTTTTTCTCAGAATTTTTAAAGGCAATAAAAAAAGAATATATCTATTGATATATTCTTCTATGACGGGAGATATTAAGACAATTAATGTTCCATATGCTAACCAGTTACTCGTTAATTTTTCTAGTAAAAATTCATTATTACTATTAGTAATATTTAAATTAACCATTACCGTTATAAAGATAATCTGTATAGTTAATTGTAATATAAAGGCTAAAGCAATCGTTTGAACAAAGTTGAATCGTTTTAATGTTGTCATGCTATCTTCCTCTCGAATTAAATTGACTTCTAATTATATCTTGTTGTAGCTGTTCGTATTGCTGTTCATCTTGCATACTGCTCCTTTCGTTCGTAATAATTTTTTCGAATTTTTTCATATTCTTTAAAACTAATTTTTCATTAAATAATTGTTTTTTAAAAACAGAAGAAGGTTTCCAGGTTGTATCTTCTCTATTTTTAATATACCTCTTTTTCAATTTCGAACTTTTGTATAGTTCTTTTCGTTCTTCTATTGTCATTGATTTTAATTCTTGCAGTATTTTATTGCCAGCTCGTTCATATAGTTCCTTCAGTTTATTGTCTTTATAATTATTCGTAATTTCTGGGTTTTTAGCATGTTGAACGGGCGCACCTGGATCATTAATAATAGCTTTACTATTAACACTATAAATTCGAATTTGTTTTTTTTCTTCAGCATCGAGAGTTGTAACTAGTTCATTATATGTTTCAGGATTTTTTTCTTTTAAATAATATGATGTAATTTTATTTACTTGGTCACGAAAAGGTTCCATTTCTTTTCTATTATACTGCCATAATTTTTTGTTATCTGGTAAAGTTCTTAACAAATCATTATACATCCTACAAAGATTTTTGTCTTCCAAAGATAAATTGACTGTATTTTTTATTAGATGTGTTCGTGAAAGTTCATGAATTTTTGCTAAGGATACATTACGATCAATTAAAGTATTAGCAAACTTTGATTTCATACTATCTAATGTTTTTTGTTTAATGCGACCTTTGCTTTGCCAATCAAACTTACCTGTCCCTTCATAACTTTGAGTATTTTTATTAAAAGTTTTGACTTCCCTAAAAACCCGTTCCTTTGTGTTTTCCATTTCAACTGAAGCTACATGTACATGAATATTATCTGTATTGTAATGAATAGATGCTGTCCAAACACCCTGTCCAGTTAAATCTTCTTTAGCAAATTTATCCTCCATCGCTACACGTATAGCTTGTTGAATTTTCTTTTCATCAAGATTACCTGTATGTTTGTCCAAAAGACCTTCCTCTATTAAAAACTCATTATCAAAGGAGAAAACATCTTGCCATAATGTACTTTGATTTTTTTGTGCTTCTGTAAATAAATTTTTCATCTTATTTACCATTTCTTCATCTACATAATCATCAGTTGCCGTAAATAAACCCGTACTTTTTTCTGGATTTTCCATATAATCATTGAATTCTGTATAAGCAACAATGTTATATTTTTCAAAAGCTTTATTACGCGTTGCTTCATCTCTATCTAAATACTCGATATATTTATTAAATTTTTCATCAGTACTTGAAACAAAGCTACTTGATAAAATTATTCCAGGACGTGTCATAATTTAATTCCTTTCTTTTACATATAAAGATTTTCCTTTCTTTTCTTTCTATACTTAATAACTCTATCTCTAAACAGATTATACATTGGATCATGTTTATCAAAAACCGAATATGATTCTAAGTTCAGGTCTTCTCTTTTAAAATAATCTAATTCTTCATCAATTTGTGTTGCTGTTTCATAGCAAAGATGAGTTACCATTTCTGTTAATATTGATATATTAACATCCATCGCGCTCATTTTCTTTGCTGCATTAAGAGTTTGACTATCAATAAATTCTAGCTCTTTTTTCATTCTGTAATAATCTTTAACAACATAATCAATACCACTGGACATACTAGTGATTTCAGGAATAATCGTTTTTAATTGTTGCAATTGTTCTTTTGTTTCGATATTAAGTGTTACTGTTGTCTTTTCCTTTTTCATTTAAATCTCCCTCTTCTAAAATATTTGAAGAAATCATCAATTGTATATCATGATGAAAATTTTCCATCACTTCTGCTTGTCGTTGAATTATAATTTGTAAATCTTCTATTACTTGATAAAATTTATTTTCTCGTTTTTCAATTTCTTGCGTAAAAACATTTTTTTCTAGCAACATTTTTAAATAATTCCCTACAGACATGTTACATTCTTTCGCTTTTTCATGATAAAACGCTCTTAACTGTTCATCAATTCCTCGAATGCGTAGTTCAGACATTTACTAACCCCTCTCTAAAATATAGTTCTAAATGCAAGAGCATAAGAGAAAACTGTCCCAGCAATAGCTGGAACGTTGGCGGTGCCAACGGTTTTCTAATGGGACAAAATATATGTCTAGCAAGTATCAATAATGTATATTTAATGTATTCATTATTTCTTATAGTCGTATATTAAATGTATATTTTAGTCCTTTTACTAAACTTTACCTTTGCAATATCTAGATTTATCTTTTGAATTAACTCCCTACTTGGAGCTGAGTTGCATTTTCCATACACTTGAGCAACAAAATACTTTTTATTTCTAATAGTTATTTCTATTGTGTAACGATCCCTTTTGTTTTTATATTGATAAATCAAACAATCCCCATTAACAATCTCATCATGATAGCTATAAACACAATGTTGCATCTCAAGTCCTTCATCATAAAGCATTAGTTCATCCTGGATAATTGTGTAGCCTTTCAAATTCCCAAGATGCTCTATTAATGGTTTGAATGATTCAGTAAATATATATTTTTTGTTCATTTTTTTAATTCTCTTCTGATTTAGTTTTCTTACTAAATCATCATGATAACCAAATAAACCATTTAAACTTCTAACATTAAGTTCTACAGGCTCCTTTAATTTCTTGCTCATTCTAATTATATCCAAAATGTAATAGTATAAGTCTTCTTCCTTTTCTTCATCTAATTTCAATTTCCACTTCCAGTAATTTAGAAGTAAATGAGCTATGAAATCATTATTTTTTGCTACACAAAAAACATCACTTCCTAATCGCTTGGCAAAGCAAAATGCTTCAAATTTTCTAAATGCGTTATCTGAAAGAAATGGTTTGATTTTCATAAGCGCGTAAATGCATCCAGCAGAATATTTATTCGTGTTTTTCTTAAAGACTTGATTAGGATATTTTTTTTGAAAAAAATCTAGTTTATTATACCCCTTAAATATTTCGTTCCAGGTAAAAGGCAAATCGCAAGTTTCCATCGCCATTTCTTTAAGGAATTTGTTTCCTTCAATAAAAGTATCGAAAATAGGATAACCAAACGTAATAGGCTCTTTGAATAGTAATGGAATTGTTTTTCCACTCTCATACTGTATAAACAGGCCTACGTTTGCTGTTGTCTTACCTATTAGAAATTGTTTTTTAAAAGTCCTCAAGTTCACATTTAATTTATCTATTGTAGTAAAGCAACTCCTTTGCCATTTAACATCCTCTACTTTTCCAAGCAAAACTTCTATCAATTCATAAGCCTCACCAGTGTTTTGGGAGATACCTTCTTTATAAGAAATATTTAGTATAAATTGTTCTTCATTCGCTTCTTTCATTTTTACACCCTGAATTGGTAGTTCTGTACTTCTCAAAAAATCCATACAATCACTCAAACAATCAATCAAATTTGATTCCTCTGGATAAATAAATTTATTTTGATCACATAAAAGCATGAACGGACTTAAATCATCAGGCAGATTATTGCTTAAATCATATTCATCACACATTATAGGAAATAATTTAGCTTTTAATTTTTCAGGTAGACAATATGAAGCTATTTGTTTTTGTTTCTTTAGAAGTTGAAATAACGTTCTTAACGATGTTTCTTCTGAATGTCCTTTCACTAATATCACCCTCTACGTTAAAGTTGTTTTTGATAATTTGATTTTTGTTTTGTAAAAGCATTAATATTCTCTTCGTTCTCTTTAATCTCTAGTTGCGTCGCTTCGTATTCTGTCTGTACTGATTCGATTTTATCATTCGTATTTTCTTTATCTGTGCCGATTAAAAGTTCTTTTTCATTCTCAAGTTCTTTCATATAGACTTTCGATTTTTTATTCGTACTTTTCAATTTTTCATTCGTTTTTTCTAGTTCTGCTATTTTTTTATCTAGCAACGCTATACGTATTTTTATATTCTCTGTCATATATTCTTCTTTTCTTAATGGTTTGGCTTTATCATCAACAACAATACTCTGGACAGAGAAATATATTCCATCACTTTCTGAAACCACATCTTTCCTACTTGTTGCATCATGTGTTTTCTCTTTAATAACTATTTTTCCTAGCTCAAATTTTTCATTTATATCTTTTACTTGTACTACCACAAAATCATTAGTAATTAGCTGCACGTTTGTTTTACTAGATTGTCCTGTATGAGTTACAAACTCTGCTTTTATTTCCGGTTTATTAATCTCCGCATATTCGCTATTTCTTAAAAACTGCATCTCTAAGTAACCAGTTTTCATATTATATTCTTGATTAACAAGCTGATAATCAGCATTTCCTACTTGAACATTATCAAATGTTTTAATTAATGGATATTCGTCCGCATTAACACCTTGAAACGATTTTGTAGTTAAACAGAACAAAATAACTAGTACAAAACCAGCAACAGTACCAATTAATTTTTTTTGTTGCTTACTCATTAGGATTCCCCCATTTTTATATCTTCTGATGGTATTGCAGTGAAAAGAATCTCTTTTGCCTTCCATTTTTCTTTTTGCATTTCATAACTAATCTTTACATAAATACGTTGTTTCATTATCGTATTATCTATCTCTGTTGCACTCGTTACTTCATTAACGATTGTTCTTACTGATTGATTTTCCCCTTCTGAAACATATACATTTAAACTATCCAACTTGCTCTTAATGTTTTCTTGATGTCCATCTGCTGATGTCTTCAACATCTTTGCATATTGATCTTCCGTTAGATATTGCTTAATATTTTCCAGTCTCGTTTCAGTACTTGAATAAGAATAAAGCCCATTTATTAAATCTCTGTTATTCATCAATAAGTCTGTTAATTCATCATCAAATGTATCATCTGTTTGATTTATTTGTTTTTGAGAATTCTTTAACTCTTTTAATCGATACTGTTCTATTGTTTTTTGTTTATTTAAATTATCATTTTTATATTCTTTCATTTTTTCATTTGTTTCTGTCCTTTCTTGCCATAAAGTAACAGAAACTGAAATTGCAATTGTGGCTATTAAAGCACTTAATAATGCTATTAAAGTTTTCTTCAAAGTAGAACCCCTCTTCATTTAATTTGTGGATATGACGCCAAGAATGGGCGCTGGATCAACTTGACTTCCCATTTTTTCTTTTCGTATTTCAAAGTGTAAATGATTTCCCGTACTTTGTCCGGTACTTCCAACATAACCAATTACATCACCCTGCTTCACATGTTGCCCTACCTTAACATTTGTACGCAACATATGACCATATAAAGTCCATTCCTTGTTCTTATTATGTTCTAAATGAACCACGTTTCCATAGCCACCGTATCCGGATCCGGAAACTCCCAGTCCGGAAAAAACAACAACACCGTCATCAGCTGCAAGAATTTCGGTTCCAGCTGGTTGCGCGAAATCAAGGCCTTTGTGTCTTTCCTGTACACCAGTTACTGGATTAATACGATTAGAAAAACCAGAACTGACAACTGGATTTTTAACTGGAATTATATATTTCCCTGTCCCACCACTCGATGCGGTGTTGGAACAATTCATAGTAAGTCCTCCAAATTTTTGTGAGATGGACGTAACAGTGGGAACCCAGTTTTGATTTAATCCTGTTGGGTCATTACTTGCACCAATGGGGGCATATATTGCCCCTAATTTTTCAATTGTATTGAGTCCATCATTAATAATTCTATTATGAAGGGTAACGCCCATTGCCTCTAATCCTTCGTCTAAAGTTGCAAACTGTTTCACTGTGCTCATTCCTGTTGAAGCATCCATTAGACCTCCTGGATTATTTTTATGCACTACAGCATCGCTTTTCCCCCAGCCAGTTTCACTCATTGCGATAGCTGCAAATAGAACTGGATCAATGTTTTGTTTCTTTGCAATTGAAATAAATTTATCTCCTTTTCCTTTAAAAACTCCTGCGTTTTCTAATGTGGCGTTGAAAAAATTTTCATCCAACTTGCCTGTTATCGAGCAACCATTACCAATATTTGATGTTTCTTGTTGAGCTGACCTTCCTGCAAGTAAAAGCCCAATCAAGCTTATTAAAATGAATACAATAAAAATAATAATAATCACTTTAACACTAAATATACGCAAAAAAAGCAAGCCCCATGAAGTTTTATTTCTGGAATCTTGTCCTTCACTTGCCATTTACGCACCACCTTTGTACCTTGATAATTGGTCAGGAGAAGCTTCTATATCAAGTAACATTTTGTGTTCACGGTCATAATAAAGAGCTTGCCCTTTATCTAAGGCTGTTATAATTTCGTATTCATTTTGTGTAAAAGTTTCTTCCATCACACTTTTCAGTTTTGGAATAACAGAACTATCCATCCCCATTAAAAATTTGTACTGTGTTAAGTTAAATACCGTCCTTAATTTACTCTGAGTGCTCGAATCCATTCCATCTGGTAACATTTCGTTTGGTGATTGTGTTGCTAAAAGGATACCAGTTAAAAATTTTCTCATTTCACGTTGGAAATTTGTAATTGTTTCTACAGCAAAAATGTTACTTTCGTTAATTAAATTGTGACACTCATCAATAAAAATAAGTGTCTTTATCGCTTCAGCGAAGCTTATTTCTCCAGCTTCAATCATTCGTTTTACTTTCATTCCATGTTGCATGGCGTGATTCCAAATTAATGTAAGCGACATATACAGTTGAGCATGGAAGACTTGCTGTTTCATATTAGAAAGTCCTCTGATATCAAAAAATACAACTTGTTCATCTGAAAAATCTCGCATAGTTGTGATACCGTCAAAAACATCACCATAACTCTCTACCATATTTCTTAAAGTCAGAATTACTTTTTCATACATCATCTGCATATTGGTTGAAATCCCATGTTGAGATTTCACTTTAAACACTTCCTCTGCATAATGTAAGAATTCGCTCATAGTAGGGTATTTTTCAGGTGCTAAGTTTACAACTCCAATTTTTTCTAATTCTTCATCAGAAATATTTTTTCCCCAAAGTTTTTTATGAACATAAAAAGAAATCAAAAGTTGTTCAAATACCTTCAAATCCGAATCTGTCGCATCCCGACTCATAAATTGAAAAAGTGTACATACTTTTGATATATGTTGTTGAAAGCTTCCACGAATATCAATTTCGCTTGCTTCCTCTCCCTTTGTTGCAGTTGCATAAATATCCAGAGGATTTAGCTTGCCATCGGTACCATCAAGCGTTAAGTATTTTCCTTCTTGTTGCTTAACTAAAAATTCATAATCTCGGACTTTATCATAACCTCTAATAAAATAATTTTTTGCATAAGCATCTTCTTCAATTAATTTTAATAAAGTAGATTTACCCATGCCCATATTGCCTAAGACAATAGCGTTAAAAAATGTCCTTTTGCCATTAACTGTAAAAATATCCCAAATAAAAGAACCACCAGTTGCTGTTGTCGCAAGAGGAAAACCTGTTTTATCATTTAAAAACGTATGATCTAAAAAATAACCTGCTCCTAATGTCGATGCAGGCACACCTTTTCCAGGGCGTTTGCTTGGTAATTTTTTTTGTTCATCTATCGAGATTATTTTAGATAACCATTCGTCCTTTTCTTCAAATAAAAAGACGGACGACCGAAAGGATCGTCCATCTAAATCTTCTTTAATGATACCTACTTTTTTATCAAGTGTTTCCGTATCAGAAGCTGCTACATATATTCGAATGTGTATTTCTTTAATAATTTCTCCTTGTTCTGCAATTTGGCGGTTAAGATCTTCCAAAACTTCTAATTCATATTGAGCACTATATTTTTCTTGAATTGTTCTCTCTTCAAAAGTACGAGATTGTTGTTCAGACATTGCTTTTTTTAATTTTTTTAAAGTGACTGCTCGATTTTCACTCACAACATCCAGTACAACAACTGTATCATCACGATTAATAATATCAGCTAACCAGTATTGCTCTACATTAACAGGAGTGTCTATAACATGAATACAAGCCTCGTATCCATTCCCTGTTTTTACATAGCGATCTTCTTTAAAGGTGATACCTCCCTCAGGAGCAATAGTAGATAAAAATTCTTTGTTTATATTAACCGTGTTTTCTGCTTTTTTTGCCGATATTTTCTTCCAAATTTTCTTCCAAATTAAATTTTTCATTCACTCACCTTATTTCCTAGTATCAAATTTAAATTAAAAAGTTTTTTATGAATTTGTTGTATTTTATTTCGTTGCAACATGCTAACATTCATATACATATCAGACAAGCGTATAACTTTCTGATAGTTATGTTCTAGCTCTTTCACAGATTTACCAAATATCATTAAATAATATTCCTGATTCGATTTTTCAGTTTCCTCTAATTTCAATTTTTGTAACGTTTCATGACATCTTGTTCTTTGTAGTGTGCATTTTGAAGAATGAAGCATTTTTTTCCAGTATCTTTGTTGTTCTTTCGTATCCGCCGGAAAACGCATTGAAATAATTTTATATGGATCAATGTACTGTGTATTAAATCGTGCAAATTGTCCTATTGCTTTAATTGATTCATCTTCATTCAACGCATTTATATCAGTACTTCTTAGCAATAATATTGTATAAAACAAGCCGTTTTTAAATTGCAAAATAACATTATTATCCATGTTAGCAATTGGCAATGCATCAATAACTGTCTTTCTTACATTACTTTTAGCCATATCAATCTTCTCCCATCACAGAGTAATATTTTTTAGAGTCTTTCTTAATCGCTTGAAAAATAACACGATACATCCGATGACCGTTAAAACGAACAATTAAAAATATACTAAGACCGGCAAGAGCAAAAATATATATAACTCTCCACAAACCGGCCACATATCCCATCGTTTGTATGCCAAAAAACACTCCAATGCCTATGACGGCAATATCAATGAAGAACAATCCTAAAAATAATTTAACTTCCGTTCTTGTTGATTTAGGAATTTGATACATTTGAACCCTCCTTTATTAATTTGTAGGTTTCGTTTCCTTTCCTTTAATACTACTTTTTGCATTTACTTGTGTTTTTTGAGGCTTTTTCGGTACCATTTTGCTAGCTGGTTTAGCGTTCTTTGGGCTATCTCTATTTACTTTAGTAGAGTATTGCTTTTGGCCTTGCGACTCTGTTTTGTTTAAGTTTGATTTTGTGGTATCGTTTGAAGAATTAGAAGTATACTTTGAATATTGTTTACCTAAAGGGACATTTTGCTTACTCGAATCAGACTTATTAGCTTTTTGTTGATTTAATCTGTTCACTGCATTTGAACCTTTTTTTGTGTTGGCATCATTTACATGATTGTCTTTCCGTTGTGAATTTGTAGGAGTTGTACTGTTCGTTCCTTTATTACCGGGACTTGTTGGATTGTTACCTTTATTATCTATACTATTAGAGGATAATGTATTTTTGTTACTAGAACCCGAATTATTTTTATTACTCCCTGCATTATTTGAATTTGCACCTGTGGATTGTTGTTGTTTCATTGCTTGTTCTTTAGCTAAAACTTGTTGAGCTTCATTAAACCCTTCACGTTGTGCTTGTCTTCTAGAATTCATTTTTTCTTTATAGTTTTCTTTGCCACCTAATGTTTCAGTAAGTGCTTGTTTTTTAGCTTTTTCTTGCCTTTTATTAGATAAAGATTGTGCTCGTTTTCCAATAAAACCATTCTTTCCAAATTGTTTAGCCGTTCCTTTTGTTAACCCACTAGCTAAACCACCAGCGCCCTTCATAATTTGCGCGCCAGCCATAGTGCCCATTAATGCTTGTTGTCCAAAGCTTTGTGAAACATCAATACCTAACAAGCGTTGTACTGAACTAGACCCTTTTAATACTGCAAAAAATGCCCCTACAACAATCAAACACTTTAATACAGTTGTTTCTACGAGAGAGTCTGAAAAATGTATACTTTGTGTCCAGTTCATAAATAGTCTATAAAGTTGAATGATAAAAACTAATACAACAATTTTAACGTAAGCTCCTATCAAATCTATTAAGAGATTTTTAATTCTTTGTCCAGTTGCCATATCAGATGCTGCAATAAAAGGGCCGATTACACCTTTTACGCCTAATTCAAAAGATGTCTCAACAATTATTAACGTGGAAAATGCAAAAACTAAAAGGATAAATATCTCTTGTATAATGATAGCCGTAAATCCAACATGATAGCGATAATAATAGTCATCTGTTGATGGCATCCAAAAACTGCTATCTAAGTCTTCTACTATGTTCTGGCCACTATCATCTTGATCTACTCTCTTTTTAGCTAATCCTTCTGCATGTTTAAATTGTTCATCAATTACTTCATTAAAGTTAACTGTTTTCCAACTATCTTCATTTAAATAATTCGCTTTTTTAGGGATTGTTGTTTTCCACCCATCTGCATCTAGTGCTTTCAAATCTGTTATGTTATCTTTTACAATTTGATAGCTTATCTTACTATTTTCTTCTGAACTAAATGCATTTTTACCCACATCTACACCTGCAAAAGTTAACTTTTCCAAACTACCCATAAAACCCGTTAGTCCAATAAGAACTAATGTAACCATAATGAAATTTCTTGTGAATTCCTGAGGAGACATTCGGTCACCTAAGATAATCTTCCCACCAATGAACATTAAAGTTAGACCCATAAGTGTTACAGCAATAATAACTAACCCTTTTTTGGGATCGTTAATAAGTGTTTCCATTGCTTTTGTTGTTGGCCAACTAATCAATTTAACCGAATAAAAAAAGACATTTTCCATTACGCCATTTATAGTGACTAATCCTTTGATTAACCAAATAAATATGTCGCGGAAAACATCTTTTGCAAATGAATTTATGCTAAAAAAGTCAGCAAATTTTAATAGAATTTTTAAAATTTCATCATCATTCATATGTTCACTCCCTCAGGCATAAAAAAAAGACATCTATTTAGATGCCTTTTCAGTAATGCCCATATTTTTAAGTCTGTGTTGATCTCTTTTTACGAAAATAAATCCCAAAGTTTGATCAATAATAAAACCAATTAATTTAAACATTAATTTAATCGCTCCAAAAGCAATTATTGCCAGAAATCCAAAAATAATGATTATAAAAAATATCGCCATATTATTTTTCACCTCTCTTTTTTACTTATCGTAAATATCTCTCCTGTGTCCGATGTTCAAAATTAACACTATCACTTCATTATCTTGAATCTCTGCAATTAAGCGATAATCTCCTACTCTATATCTCCACTGTCCTACACGATTGCCAACTAAGCTTTTACCATGTTGACGTGGATTATCTGATCCTTCGATATGCTTTTCAATCCAAGATAAAATCAATTTCGCTTGAAATCGATCCATCTTTTTTAATACTTTTTGAGCATCTTTTTCAAATCTCACATGAAAATGTTTACTCATAAATCAAGTTCCTTTTTCATTTCATCAAAAGAAATACTTTCATCTTTCACCTGATGCGCCTTTATAGCACGCTCATACGATTGTAAATCAATTTGATCTTCTAAACCTTCTATAATCTGTTTGCGACTGAGTTCAGAAATAGATATACCATTAAACTTAGCCATTTCTTGAATAAACGCCTTTTCTTGTTCAGATACTCGAAATGTAATGGTAGTCATTGATTGACACTCCTTTCTATACATGAACATTTATCTTAAATAAATTGTAACACATATGTGTACAAAAAGGAAGGGGAATCTTTTATATTGCTATACGATTACTCTCTAAATCAAAATCGGCATGTTTTCCTCGAATATTCAAATCTGAAAAGAATTGATTCGTATCAAAGTCCTCATTTAGGTTCTGTTGCAAAGTTTTAAATAAAGAATAAAATCCCTTACGGTATCTATGATTTAAGCTGGGATTCCCAATAATACCTTGATTTCAGTAGACACCGAAAAGCCGAAGAGAGTGCCTTCTTTTCGGGTTTTCTTATATAATCCTCGAATGGCTTCCATGCCTTTAATCGTGGTAGAGGCAGTGCGTAAACTTCGATAGAATTTATTGCGTCTCTTTACTGGACGATGATCTTGTTCAATCAGATTATTCAGATACTTGATTGTTCGATGTTCTGTTGTTATATACAGTCCATTTTTCTGAAGCTTTCTGAAGGCACTCTTAATAGAGGGTGCTTTATCCGTTACTAGAACCTTTGGTTCTCCAAACTGGTTCTTCAGTCGTTTTAGAAAAGCATACGCAGCCTGTGTGTCGCGCTTTTTCCGTAACCAGATATCTAAGGTTAAGCCATCTACATCGATAGCGCGATATAAATAATGCCACTTTCCTTTAATTTTGATATAAGTCTCGTCCATTTTCCATGAATAAAAGGACTGTTTGTTTTTCTTTTTCCAAATTTGATAAAGAATCTTTCCGTATTCTTGCACCCAACGGTAAATTGTGGTGTGACAAACGTGAATTCCTCGGTCATACAGAATTTCCTGCACTTCACGATAACTCAGGTTGTACCGAAGATAGTAGCCGACGGCTACGATAATCACGTCTTTTTGAAATTGTTTTCCTTTGAACTGAGTCATCTTCATTCCTCCAAGCTATCTTTTTCAATTATTTTACCTCAAAATGAGCTTATCGGAAACTTTGCAACAGAACCAATTTTTTAACCAACCACACCAACGCTAGGATATTCAAGAGGATATAACCTGCTGTGTTTACCTTTGTCTTTATCATTGCCCTTGTTAATATCATCAAGCTGTTTTTGTAAGTCAGAAATTTGTTTATTTTTTCCGTCTAGTTGTTTTTGGCTATCTGATACTGATTTTTTCAAATCATTTAATTTAGCTTCTAGTTGATTCTTTTGATTTTCTGTTTCAGATTCTTTGACTTGTTTTTCTAGGTCTTTATTTGGAAAATCTTTTAAAATGTTTTTTGCGGTATCGTATTCTCTTTCAGTTAGGGATATTTTTTTATTTCCTTTTAATACCATACTTTGCTAAATATCGTTTTAGTGTACTTACTGGGATTTTTGTATGATGTTCAATTTCTTTTAAGGTATATTCTTTTGATTGATATAGATTAAACGCTCTTTGTAGTAAAGGGTCGTCTTTTTGATAGGTACTTTTTCTTCCAGTAAATCGTCCTTTTTTCTTTGCTAACTCAATCCCTTGGGCTTGCCGTTCCTTAATTCTTTTCCTTTCACTTTCCGCTTGATATTTGTATAACTCAACGACTAAATTATTAATTAGTTGCCTCAAATTTTCGTCTTCAATCCCATTCATTGAGGGTAAGTTTAAGACTTCCAGCGTAGCTCCTTTTTGTTGAATGGCGTTCATAATCTCTGTAAGGTCTTTATTGTTCCGCCCTAAACGGTCTCCGTTACAATGACAATATCTCCCTCACGTAGATAGTCTAGCATGGCTTGTATTTGTGGACGTTCGACCGATTGTCCGCTTGCTTTATCTGAAAAGACCTTAGAAACGCCCTGTAACGCTTCTAATTGTCTATCTAAGTTTTGTTCTTTACTGCTAACTCGTGCATATCCAATTTTACTCATAAATCACACTCCCTATTTTGGCAAAGTCTAATGAGCCTTTACAAATCTTATTATATCAGAAAAACAAAAAAGCCCAGTAGAGTGTACTCCAATGGGCTTTTGCTTTTAATCGTTTTTCTTTAATTTTCTATATATAAACCACATCAACAAGTACTGTAGCAGTAATCCTATTATTAATACAATAGCTAAACCTATCCTTCCGTCAGAAGTGTTTATAATTGTTCTAAAGAAATTTATACGTATAATAATACCAGCTATTGCAGAGATTACTATAGGAGGTATAAACGGAATCCATATTTGTTTTTCATTCGTTTTATTAAAAAGATAGGAAATGATTAAAAGAGCTAACAATATAAGAAATATCCCTAAATTATTTGATAATCTTACTTGTAATCCTGTGTTTAGTTGGAATGATAGTAAAAAGAAGACAACAAGTCCTACTCCAAAGAATAGTGACAATATTATATTCATAATCTTAGATTCATATCTATATAAACAATATCCCATAAATAATAATAAGGCGATAACAAGAAATACCAGATAAACACCTGAGATTAAGAAATTACCAATATCAATATATTCTTCAAATGAGGCTAAAATGGGTATAAGTTTCATTAAACATACTATCCCTAACGAACTAATAATAATTTTTATTGTATCTATCACGTTTATAGGCAATTCTTTAATAATATTGTCAGCTACTTGTTTAGGATTTTTGCCTAAATAATATTCTGCGGATTGTCCGTGTTCCTGTCCTTCCAATATATCTTCTAAAATTTCTAATAACATTTCTTCAGACTTTTTTTCATCTCTTATAAGAGACATTACTCTAATGTAAACTAAAAGATTGCCATAATATTTTTTATTTTCTTTTGTTAGGTGCTCTTGAAGTTCAGCATTACGTTCAATAATCTTATTAGTTTTCATATTCATCAACCCCTTTAATTAAATTTGTAAGACAGCTGTTTAGCTGATTCCACTCTTTAAAAAATTCTTGCTTTTCTTTGATTCCTTTTTCTGTTAATGAGTAATATTTTCTTCTGGGCCCGTATATTGATGGTTTTAAGTCACCTATTATTAGCCCCTTTTTTTCTAAAGATAACAATAATGGGTATATTGTGCCTTTAGATATATTTTTAAATCCATAAATATCTAGCTCTTCGCTTATCATGTATCCATACATCTCTTTTTTCGAAAGAAGAAGTAAAATACAACCATAAAGTATTCCTTTTAGCATTTGAGAATCAATTTTATTTGTCATTTTAATAATTCCTCCAGAGGTATTATGTTTTACATGATACCGAAATTATTGTAACTTGTAAAGCAATATAGTGAAGTATAAAAAAGAGCGGAATTTTCCACCCTTTAATAGTCGATTTTTAGCCCATTACAACAGCTTTCTATTTATTTAAATAAGTTTGCAATAGATATAGCTATTAAACAAATAAAGAGTGTAAAACCAGCATACCCTAAAACAATAATCCCTTTTTCAATTCGTATTTTTCTATGGTTTCTTCTTTCTCTTAACATTTCTACATCTTTATTTTGTGAAAATGCTAAAATCTCCTTATAAGTTTTCAAGTCATTATTCCTTTTGAATTTCTCTAAAACAAAAGAACTCCATACCGCAGGTAGAAATAAAATAATTGGAACTATCCATATCAACTTTGATTCTGGTAACGCTACTACTAAGCCAATGGATAGACTGGCTAATATTGTTGAACAAATCATTATTAAAGAATAAATATCAGCTCGTTTATTAGCTTTGTTATTACTAATCTTCATCTTCATTTCCTCCAAATCTTCTCGAATTAATTCATCTAAAGAAACATTAAATAGAATAGACAACGAAACAATGATTTGTATGTCTGGATATGTTTTGTCGTTTTCCCAATTAGATACGGTTTGACGTGAAACAAAAATCTTGTCCGCCAATTGTTCTTGGGAAAGATTATAAATTTTTCGATACTCTCTTATCCGTTTACCTATCTCCATAATGTCTCCTTTCATGAATCTAGCATATCAAGAAGATTGAATTCATTCAGCCTAATGTCTTTTGAAATAAAAATAAAAAAAATTTGTCAAAGCTTTTTTACACCTTATGAACATTAGTGATTACTCCTATTACCAATTCATGCCAAAAAAGATTGAGAACAGAATAAGATATAAACAAATTAGTATTCCCACCACACCAATTATCCATAATAATACACTAGTAATTAGGCTTTGACTCTTCACTTTAAAACCTGCAATGATTAAAACAACAGAAACCATTAAAGCAATCACAAGCCCAAGTAATATGGGGGATCTATCCTTTACAGTTTTGATTATTTCCATATCTGCCACCACTTTCTAAGAGGTTCTGTTGCCTCTTCTACTTCATTTTGTACCTCTTTCGTGTCCTGTGAGGGCATGTTAAGAGCTTTGAGATTGTCGTTCTCCGCCTTGTATTCTTCTAGCAACTTTTTATCTTGTAAGGCTAGGCGTTGTTGCTGGTCTAGCAGATTTTGCATTTGTGCAATTTGAATGTCTTTATTTTCTATTTGTTTATCTTTAACTGCTAATTGTTTATCCCTATTTTTCTTAACTTCTTCAATTTCATTTAACAAATATTGATTAATATTCGGTTCTTTTCGTTTGTCTGTTTGTCGCTTTTTTGTCGGTTCATTTGTCTTGTTTTTGTTTGTCTGTTTGTCTACTTTACCCCTTATAAATTCTTGTTCTATCGCAGACAAAACCGTTACACCTTTGTCGTTTGTTTGTCGGTTTTTGTTTGTCAATGATTTTATATGATATTGAATAGCTTGTTTGGAAACACCTAACTCATCCGCCAACTCTTTAATCGTTTTTAATTCTTCACTCATTGTTTTTACCTTGTATCTTTTTAGGCACACCAATTGTAAAAGCATCAAATAATAATAAAATAACTGCCAATATCCAAACTATATTGTTCAATATAGTTTTTTGCTCAAAACTTTTATCAAAATAAAGACTAGCAAATACGATTGCTACCCAAAAAGATATTTCTATATAAAAATCTTTATTAAACTTTAAGTTATTCTTCCACATATTTTTCTCCTTATAAATTTTGTCGTTTTACCGTTGGCAGGTATTGTTCAATGGCTTTTTTAAGATATTTCGCTACATTACGTTTAGAATAGGCTTCTTGTTTGCTGGCAACATAAGACAAGTGGTCTTTGACACCATTTAGCCCTCTTAATTCTTTCAGTTCGTCATAAAGCGGATAAACATTCTTCTGTAAGCCTACCATTGTGGCTGTATCCATAATATCATTCATGCCAATTAAGAAATTTTCAGATAAAAGTCTTGTATATTTACTTTCCATTGCCTGTTTTAGTAAGTCCGCTTCATTTCTTGATTTTTGCTTTTTATCGGCTTGATAGTCTTTATCTCCCAACTTGTAACTATTATCGTCAGCACAACGTTTCTTCTCGATATGAAAGACTATGCTATCAATCGAACGCCCTTTTTTTATTTTGTCATAGGACACGTTAAAAGTCGTATGGGTGTTAATCTCTTTCAAAGGTTTATCTAAAACAAACTTAGTGAAATTATTCATATCTTTATATTCATTTACAGTATCGGTAATTGTCCGCAACTCTTTTACTGTGATTGAGGGGTTGCGGTAGGCTTCCACTTGCTCCGCTCTCCGTCCACCTTTAACGCTATAATGCTCGTATTGGTTGTATTGCATAGATAACCAACGGTAAAGAATAATTGAATACTTGCTATTGAGTTCGGCTATATCTGATAAAGCGTGTTGCGTAAAATTCTTTTTAAGATTGATTAAGTAAGGCATAATTTCACGATGAAATTCAATTTTTACTTCATCATGATAATCTGTCCATTCCACGTAAGGGATAGGCACAATGCTTTTAAATTTAAAACCCTTGCCTTGTTCTTCTTTGATTTGAAAAAAGGCTTGTTTTTGCATTTTCTCAACCGCTTCTTTAAACCGACGATGCTTGTCATTATCGGATACTTTAAAGAAAGCGAAAAGGTCTCTCTTTGAGAGATAAACGGTATTGTCCTTCGGTGGTTCTTCGGTATTGATACAAGAAACCGCTAATTCAAACATTTTGAGAGGTGTTTTATCCATTTTAGCAATAGACGTAATTAAGCTATTATGCTCCACTACTTTTCTTTTTGACAGTTCATTCAAGGTCAACACCTGCTTTTGATTTTTGTTCTTTTCTGGTATAATCATAATATAAATACGCTCCTTTGCGTGTTTGAGAGTAGCATAGAGAAAGTCATTTAGTCGTGAAATTTCTCTATGCTTTTTATTATATCACAATAGCGGTAATAATAAAATAATTTTCTACCGCTATACACAGTTTTTTCTACCGCTATACACAGTTTTTTCTACCGCTATAAATCTGTAAATTCTTGAAAACATTGACTTTTAAACCACACAAAAGAACAAAAGATTAAAATATATAAGATAAATATAAATAGGCTTCGCCTTTTTTCACTCCGTTCTAAAATCTTAAAATCAAAGTCAAAAGAAAAGGTCAAAACCGCTCCGCAAGGACAGATTGTGGTAGTCTGTAAAACTTTACTAGACGTCAATCCATTAGCGAGTGGATACAATCTGTCTTGTTTGTTAAGCGAACAGTCGGCACTGTTCGGTCAGGGTTGCACCCTAACAACCTAAAGGCGGATTGAAATAGTCCGAGAATCTCATATTTTAGATTCTAAGCGATTTTAGAGTGAAATTGGTAGAAATAGTCGCAAACAAAAAAAGCTCTCAAACAGCCTTATTTCGTCATCTGCTTGAAAGCTCGTTGTTGGGTACTAATACTGATTCCTGTTTTTCGTTCAATCATCTTGTAAGTTAAGCCTTGCTGTTTTAACTCATACGCCAGTTGCAACTGCTCCTTTGTATATTTCTTTGGGCGTCCTTCTCGAAACTTAGGGTCGTGGGCTTTCGCATAGCGCTTCCCCTCTTGGGTGCGTTCGAGTATTAGCTCTCGTTCAAATTGCGCAAAGGCAGAAAAAATCGTAAAAATCAATTGTCCTGTGGCAGTATTATCAATCAAGCCAATGTTTAGGATATGAATACTGACGTTTTGTTGAAACAGCTCTTGAATGATTTCAAGGGCTTCTTTAGTGTTCCGTGCGAAACGGTCAAGTTTGGTGACAATCAAGGTATCGCCTGCATCTAATCGTGTCAGTAAGCCTTGAAATTCAGGACGTTGTTTGGTTGTTCCTGTGAGTTTCTCTTGCACAATCGTTTCTGCACCTGCGTTGGTTAGTTGCTCGATTTGATTTTCCAATTTTTGGTCTAGGGTACTTACTCGTGCATAGCCGTATTTCATAAGAAAATCTTCTTCCACTTACGTATTTTGGTTCGGAAATTTGTAAATGGTGCTACGCTATTAATATGAATCCACTTATACAAAGGCCATTTTGCTTTTGTAGTTGCCCATTTTCGTTGTTCAGGTTCAAACAACTCTTTATCGCTCAATGTTTCTATCCAAGCGCATAAGTCAATCACTTTTTTATCCAACTGTTGAATTTGTTCATCTAAGGTTTCTTCTCCATAAGTATCATAAAACGATTGGTAAAGCCCACCTAAGTTATTCCATTTATAGCCTTCTGCTGGCGTTTGAACTTCAATTCCTGCCTTCTCTTTCTCTTCCCAGCCTAACAATAAGGATAACCACCCTAACTGATAAGATAGGTTTTCAGAGGGCGTTTTATTGACTTCGTCAGTTCGTCTATTCCTCAAGTCTTCAGGAATGTTCTCAAATTCAGCGATATATTTTTGGTAGCGTTGTTTGATTTCTGCAATTAATTCTTCCTTGTCGGTATAAGCCCTCATATTAACTCTCCTTTTTTAATTTAATATTTCTAACTAATTTAAACATTGGGACAAGCATGCTTAAAAGAATACTGTAAATAACTAAGTATTCAATAAAACGAAAGAGAGCAACGCCCCATATGTTTAATTGTTTTACAACGTGACCAGATGGATTAACAATATTAAAATAATAGTTAACTCCAGTAGTACCATTGATTGATGTCATGATGTTCGTAACTTTAAGTGTACCTAGATGTTGATAGACGAGGCGAATCGGCTCGTTATATAGCGGGTTTCCTTGTATATCAATACAAGCTCCCATGAATGCAATGACTACTACAAGGAGTATTCCTCCATGCTTCCAATCAACGTATTTTTTTGAGAACCAAGTAATAATAATAAAAATTATTAGTAGGACACTTGCCCAAACCCATTGATTAGAAACCCCAGTAAAAAATAAAAAGTAGAGTCCAAAACCTAAAACTCCAAAAATTGAAATTCCTAAAAGGCAGAGGAATAGTATTTGTAAGTTTTTGATTAATGTGTGCAATAGTAAGTAACCCCCCCCCTAAAAATTCATCTTATTTATGACTGCCAGTTATGACCTTTTACTATCCTTGATTTTATCATATCGTTATTTGTTAGTCAAAACTGTTAAGTTATGACTAGTTTTCTATTTTTGAATAAGTAAAGTATAATTAAACTAAGTATAATTATACTTTACTTTTTAATAAGTTTAGTGTATCCTTGTTTTAAGGAGGTCAGTTTATGAAAAAAGACTTTGGCGATTCCATTAACAATAAAGTATATGAATTTCGTGTATTAGCTCGATTATCTCAACAGGAATTAGCAGATAAAATAGGAGTGTCTAAACAAACAATATTTGTTATGGAAAAAGGGAAGTATATTCCTACTCTTTTGTTAGCATTTAGGATAGCAACTTTTTTCAAAGTAGATATAACAGATATTTTTTCTTATGATTTAGGAGGAGCAGAAAATGAAAATTAAAAGTTTAAGTGATATACCAGAAGCCTTGTTCTATCCTCTAAAGGAATGGTCGGAACAGTCAATTGGCAATTTTAATCTACTTGTGGGAATTGGTTTTATATTTGTTATGTTCAGTGCTATTTTTGTAGTTACTTATTCTATAAAAATGGGTAAAAGTGACGAAAGAACCATGTTGATTAGTTTAAAAAGCGCCTACGTTATGTTGGTTGCTATTATCGCATGTGATATGTTTTTTCCAAGAGGATATTTAGTCAATCAATTTTTTATGTTCAAATATGGGATTGCTTGTTTTGTTAGTGGACTATATTTATTTCTTCAATACCGAAAAGATTTTAAATGATAAAAGTTATGAACAAAAAGGCTTGTCAAAGGTTTTTCTTGGCAAGTCTTTTTGTTTATGCTCGTTGGTCTGCTTGACGACAGAAGCAGTCCGCTTGTAAAGCGGATAATAAACTACAATAGCCCTAGGACGTTCTATTTTGGCTTATAAGCACCTTTGGTTGCGTTTTAGTAAAATGGTTCAAAGACAAAAGAAAAAGCCCTTAGCAGGGCTTTAAAAGCGATTTTATAGATGCAAGCCGTTATCTTCTTCTTGTGATTGCTCTTGTTGATTATTTTGTTCTTGTGCTTTGGCTTGCGGACTTTGCTTTACGAAGTTGTGCAGTTGTCCTTGAATTTTCTCGCTTAGTTTCTTTTCTTCTTGCTTAACTTCTTTTTGTAAATTTTTAAGCTCGGTCTGTTTCTCTTTTAAAGGATGGTTCTGTTGCAAAGTTTTTCAATCAAGACCTTTTAGTGTAAAATCTAACTAAAATGACCCGGGAGGAACGAAGATATGAACCCTTTTAAAGGAAAACAATTCCAAGAAGACGTGATTATTGTGGCTGTCGGTTATTATCTTCGCTATAACCTCAGTTATCGTGAAGTTCAAGAAATTCTCTATGATCGTGGCATTGAGGTCTGTCATACAACCATTTACCGTTGGGTTCAGGAATACGGAAAGTTACTTTATCAGATCTGGAAAAAGAAAAACAAGCAGTCTTTTTATTCATGGAAGATGGACGAAACCTATATCAAAATTAAAGGCAAGTGGCATTATCTGTATCGAGCCATCGATGCAGATGGCTTAACCTTAGATATATGGCTACGAAAAAAACGCAATACACAAGCTGCGTATGCGTTCTTAAAGAGACTGTTCAACCATTTTGGAGAACCAAAGGTTCTCGTTACTGATAAAGCACCGTCGATTTCCTGTGCCTTCAAAAAGTTGCAGAATCATGGGTTTTATCAACATACAGAACATCGAACCGTAAAATATTTAAACAATTTGATTGAACAAGATCATCGACCAATTAAGCGTAGAAATAAATTCTATCGAAGCTTACGTACCGCTGCGACCACGATCAAAGGGATGGAAACCATTCGAGGACTATATAAGAAAAGCCGAAAAGAAGGGTCCCTTTTTGGTTTTTCAGTGTGTCTTGAAATCAAAGGATTACTAGGCATCCCGGCTTGATCGATAGTAAGCTTAAGGAAATTGTCTTTAGCTAGAGACGCTTTGCAACAGAACCGTTCTGGCAAAGGTTCCATTTTCTTGCTTTTTATTTTCTTCAAAAATAGGCGTCCCCGTTAATCCAAACCAGGTTGAATTGGGTAATATTTTCTTAATTCGCTTCATTTCCTCATCACTAACCGCACGATGAGCCTCATCAACAATAAAAACAATATGTTCTTGCCGTAGCTTCTCAAATTGATTGGAGCCTTTTTCTTCACTCTCTTGTTGGGCACTCCGCATAGCCGCAGAGAGTTTTTGAATCGTGGTCACTAAAATCGTATTATTATTTTTTGATGAAAGGAGGTTTCGAGCCAACTGTTTTTGATTTTTGATCCCAACAATCAAAGTATTGGCTACCGAATTTCCGGTCGTTTGTCCGGTATGGTATTCCGAGGCAAACTTCGTAAACTCATCCTGCGTTTGAGCATCTAAGTCTGTTCTATCAACAACCATGACCGTACGATCAACACCGATCGCATTTTGAGCTAATAATTTCGTTGCGACAAAACTGGTAATGGTCTTTCCTGAACCTGTCGCATGCCAAATGAATCCTCCTTCATGCTGTGCCGCTTTTTGACGAATCTTACGAATAGCATGAATTTGGTAAGGTCTTAAAGCCATGAGGAATTTTTGATTTTTTTGATCATCGACGAGAATGGTATATTGGCTAATCAATTCATGGGCATCGGGTATCCGCAAAACTGTACGAGTAAAATCAAACAAATCGGAAACCGTTTGATTGTCTTCAGTCCGCCAATTAAATAAAAACTTCTTCATCCGAGCATAGGCTTCAGCGGTATCTTCA
This sequence comes from Listeria innocua, assembly GCF_028596125.1. Taxonomy (GTDB): domain Bacteria; phylum Bacillota; class Bacilli; order Lactobacillales; family Listeriaceae; genus Listeria; species Listeria innocua. Next base: position 68,632 of record NZ_CP117228.1, on the reverse strand, counting down.
CTAGGTCTTGCAAAGTATCGGGTATCAACTTTATTGGAGATTACCATGATTTGAGTGGTTGCGTAAATCCCTTTAAAAAATCCATCTTCTGCATAACGCTGAATTTGATAATAAGCTTGCATAAAACCGTCTTTAGCAGACTCTTTTTTGAGCTCAATATGAATGATTGGGAGCCCATTAATCAGCAAACTCACATCTCCACGATCTACTCTAGAGGAATCTGGGACCACTTGGTGAACCACCTCATAAGAAGAAGTTCCTCCTGAGATATCCTTATTTCTAAAGGCTTCTAAAGTCACTTTTTTCCCATCTTCTCGCTCTAATAAAACTTGAGCCACCCCGTTTTCTCCTCTAAGCCATTGAGAAGCTAAAAAAGGTGTTCCGGTCAAACGTGAAAACTCGACTTTGACTTGCTTAAATTCTTTGTCCGTTAATAGTTGTTCTTCCAAGACTGCTAAATTTATTCGGTTCAAATGGCTTCTAAAGTTTTGCCAAAGTGCTTCTTCCGACTTCAAGTCCGGACGATAAGTCCACTGATTTTCTTTCTCACTTAAGATTTGTATGAACTGGTTTTCAATCATTTGTTCCGAATGACTCATTTGATCCCCCTCATTTCCATAGTTGCCACCATTTTTTAGATTCTGTTTTTACCGGCTCTTTTTCTTTTGCCTTGTTTCGTTCTTCTTCTGATAACTTCAATTGAGCTTTCAGTCGTTCAATTTCTTCCTGCGCCTCACCCCTTATCGACGAGCCATCTTTCATATCCTCCTGAGGCATTTTAAGAGCTTTCAATTCATTGATTTCTGATTTATACTCTTCTAGTAATTTTTTATCCTGTAAGGCTAGACGTTGTTGTTGATCTAAAAGATTTTGTGTTTGCTTCTGTACTTCGATTAAATTATTTGCTTGGTTTTCATAATTCTTTATCTGTTGTTTTAAATAGTCTATCTGATTATCTTTTAATAAATTCTTTTCTTCTAAAAAACTTATTTCTTGCTTATATCTTACCGCTGTGTCTGACTTACCACTTACTGCTGTGTCTGACTTACCACTTACCGCTGTGTCTGACTTAGCTTTTCTTCTTATAAAGTTTTGTTGTTCAATATTTAAAACAACTATTCCTTTATTATTTTTTTTGAGTTCTTCCTGTGGTATAGACTTCATATGGTAACGAACACCCTGTTTAGAAACACCCAACTCGTCAGCAAGCTCTTTGATTGTCTTTAACTTTTCACTCATCATAAGTCCTGCCTTTTAACCGTAGGTAGATATTGCTCGATTGCTTTTTTCAGATACTTCGCTACATTGCGTTTAGAATAGGCTTCTTGTTTGCTAGATACATAAGACAAGTGGTCTTTGACCCCATTCAATCCTCTTAATTCCTTTAACTCGTCATAAAGCGGATAGACGTTCTTTTGCAAACCTGCCATAAGTGCCGTGTCCGTCATTTCAAGAGGGGATAAGAGAAAGTTTTCAATCAATAATCGTGTGTACTTACTTTCCATTGCCTGTTTTAATAAGTCAGCTTCATTTCTTGATTTTTCCTCTTTGTCGGATTGATAATCTTTATCTTCTAACTTATAGCTGTTATCGTCTGCTCGGCGTTTCTTTTCAATATGAAACTGTATGCTGTCAATCGAACGCCCTGCTTTGATTTTGTCATAGGTCACATTAAAGGACGTATGGGCGCTGATTTCTTCTAAAGGTTCTTTTAAAACTCGTCTATTGAAGTCTGTAAAATTCTTATATTCGTTCATTGTGTCAGTAAGTATACGTAACTCACTAACTTTAATTGACGGATTGCGGTAGCTTTCCACTTGCTCCGTTCTCCGCCCCCCTTTGACACTGTAATGCTCGTACTGGTTGTAATTCATTGATAACCATTTATAAAGAATAATGCTGTACTTACTGTTTAACTCCATGACATCAGATAAGGCATATTGCGTAAAATTCTTTTTCAAATCAATCAAGTAAGGCATAATTTGCGGTTGAAATTGTAAAGTAACCATATCATTGTAGCTATTCCATTCCACATAAGGGATAGGAACGATACTTTTTACGTTGTATCCTTTGCCCTTAACTTCTTTAATTTCAAAAAAAGCTTGTTTTTGCATTTTTTCAATGGCTTCTTTAAAACGTGTATGTTTCCCATTATCTGATACATCAAAAAAAGTAAACAATTCAGCCTTTGATAAATAAATAATATTGTCTTTGGGTAAGTTTTCCGTATCAATACAAGATACTGCCAACTCAAAAATCTTTAAAGGGACTTTATCCATTTTGGCAACACTTGTGATGAGGTCGTTATGCTCAACAATTTTTCTTTTCTCTATTTCTTTCAAAGAACACACTGTCCTTTCATTGTTGTTTCGTTCATTTTTTGATATAATTTCCATGAGAAGTTGCTCCTTATGAGTAATTTTGGTTAAGCATAGAGAAACTGATTTTGCCGTCTGATTTCTCTATGCTTTTATTATATCACACACCAAGACATTTTTTAATAAATTGTCTTGGTATACATTGTTTTTTGTCTTGGTATAATTTATATAATTGGCGGAAACATTGACTTTTTCACCACGCAAAAGAACAAAAGATTAAAATATATAGGATAAATTAATATAGGCTTCGCCTTTTTTTATTTTTTTCAAAAATTTAAAATCAAAAGTCAAAATCATCCCGTAAGCAAACAGACTAATCAATATAGAATTTGATCAGTCTGTTTGTATCGGTTATTTATAAATCTTCTGTTTTAATTTCGTAATAGCCCTCGTAATAATAACTCGCATCAATTCCTTTAAAGAATTGTTCTTTTCCTAAATCATCGGTTAAAGCCTTTTGAATCAAATATTTTAATTCATTGGTGCTGACTGTACTACGGATCATGGCATTTAAATATTCATCCTTATCAATTTGATTCCAATCGACGATTTTGTGTAGTTTATTTTTAAGAATTAAATCCAACCAGATACGAGTGGCTCGTCCATTGCCTTCCCTAAAAGGATGCGCCACATTCATATCCGAATACTTATCAATAATTTCATCAAATGTTTCTTGAGGTAATTTATCAATATATTCAAGTGTTTGCGCTAAAAAAATACGTGGCGCAAATTGAAAGTTTCCTTTCGCAATATTCACTTCTCGAATTTTTCCTGCAAAGTCGTAAATATCTTGGAATAAAAACTGATGAATATCAGATAAGCCTTGAAACGTCCCAATTTCCAGATCCTCTATTTTGCCAGACTCAAACAATTCTTTGGCTCTTTTTTTCGTTAATAACTCTTCTTGTTTAGCTAATTCTGCTGAATTTGTTAAGCCTAATTTATTATCTAAAACCAAAATATCCCCTCACTCTCTATTTTTTCGGAAAGATTCTTTTGAAAATTTTTGGACGTTGATCAAACCATGTTGAAGCGGTATACATTAATCGAAAACTGCCATAAATTCCAGCACCGATTAAACCAAAACCACCTAATCCAAGAACGACTGCCCCATAAGGATGTTTAGGCTGTATTTCCATCACTGTGTCATACAAAATATGCAAACCCCAACCATCCCAGATACCTTTATAAATCCATCGTCCGATGAGAATACCAACAACTAAGAAACAGAACAGGCAGACAATATTCGCAATCAGAATACCGTAACATTCGACAATCTCACGTTTGCGATCTGCTTTTATCTGCTCTTGGTGTTCATTTAGTTCTTTTTTCAAAGCGAGTAATGCTTGTTTTTCAACTTGAATGTCTTTCAGTATATCCGCTTTTAAGTTTTCTGCCTCTAAACGATGGAGTTGTTCTTGAATGGCAGACTCCATTTTTTGATTCGCAACAGCTTCTATTTTTTCTTGGTAGTCCCGAAACTCTTTATTGACCTCTTGACGGACTAAGGTTTCTAGTTCTGGAACGTAACTGAAATCAATTTTGCCATTTTTATAAGCATTTAATACTTGAACAACGAGTTGTTCATCTTTATTCATCGACTCATCCCCCAATCATGATCTTTTGTTGGTTTCTTTTCGGACTGCACGTCTCTATTCTCTTGTTTTTCTAGGCCTTTCTGTTGTTCTTGCTCGTAATTTTTCATGTCCTTTGAAAAGCGACGTTCAAAATCATCGAGGATTTTCTCTTTTGTTTGCTTTAATTTTCTTGTAACGCGTTGAGTAAGTTCTGGTACTCGTCCTGCAAACTGTTTGATTGTGTCAATAAATCGATTAGTTGTTGATTCTCGTTTGAGAGCTTCTGATTTTCTTGGTTCAATTGCTTGTTCAAGGCTAACAATTTCTGATTCTCTTTGTTGAGTGTCTCGCTCAAGCGGAGTAATCGCTGGTTCTCGTTGTTCAACAGCTCTAAATTCGTTTTGTCTTGTTCTCTTTTCCAACTCATGTAAAATGGTCTCCCTTCCAAAATCAGAACCCAATCGGGCCTCTCGTGCTCGTCTTTGCTTGTTATTGGCGTCTAAAAAGGCATATGAGAACGTTTGAGCTCTTTCTGATAGAATTACACCATTATCGGATAAGCGCGCTTTAAACGTCTCATATGAGCTCACAGAGACATCTTGAAGCGATTTATTGATTCTTTCTCTCAAATCATCCATGTAAGAATACTCATTTTTGGCGATTAGTTCTTTTTCTGTCTCTGTTTGGCGCTCTTTTGGTGGCTCTAAAATGTGCCAGTTTTCTCGAGAAGCGAGTCGATCATTCATTTCTCGTGCTCGTTGAACGCTTTCTCCTTTTTGTTCTCTTAATTTCTTTCCTGTCTCTAAATTGACTTTATTGACAATGATGTGGTTGTGTAAGACGTGATTTTTTCCGTCTAAATGCGTATACACAGCACTTTGATGGTTAGGATAGAGATTTTCTGCTAATTCAACGCCTAAATCATTGGCTTTTTGCCAGTCTTTTTGAACTTTCGGATTCAGTTCATCTAAGGCGAAAGATTGGGTAATACGCAAGACTTGATTGGATTCTTTCGTTTGGTTATGAAGTTGTCGAATGACACCAAATTGTTCTTTGGCGATAAAGGGATCAATCCCGTTGGTTCCACCCACGGCAACTGCCCGACAATTTGTCAGCTCCACAGGACGTTCCAATTGATGGTCTTGTAGCCACTGTTCAGTTTTTTCATGCATGGGTCTGTCTTGACCTAAAGCATAATTAAGGGCGCTCGCTGCACTTGCGCCATTGCTTATTTTTGCAATTGTTGCCATAACTCTTTATATCCCTTTTGAGCTTGAGCGAGTACTCCGTATGTATAGCGTAAAGCCTCGATCAGCTCTTTATCTTGGTTGTCCATCCGATCGAATTGATTGAGTTTCTTGGCGATTTGATTTAAATTGGTTCCTTGTTTTGAGAGTTCTAATAATAAAGATTTCGCTTGGTCATGTTCGAGATAAGGTTTTTTTAAATGAGATTTTTGTGCTAATTTTTTCGCATAAAGATTCGGAGAGAGTCCATATGTTTCTCCTGAAATTTTCAGCTTATTGTATTGTTCTTCAGATAATCTAAATTGAATGTACTTTGTTTGATTTTGTGATACTTCTTTCTGATCCATAAATAGCCTCCTCAAAGATAAAATGCCCCAGCACTCATTCCTCAATCGCCCTTTGTCATTGATTTTGTAATAAGCATTGCGCCCTATTCGGTTACAATCATTATAACAAAATAGACCATATAAAGCCATAAATACTGCTGCAAGCTATCACATTGTAATACAAATTACTTCGTTCTTGTATTACAATGTGTCTTGAAAAGGGGGAAGTTTCACTTTCCCCTTTTATCCCCTTTGGATTGTGTCGATTTGCTTTACGCAAACGCCACCTACCCATTTTATAAAAATAAAATGGGCAAAAGATCTTTCTTTTTGTCATACAAAAAGAAGAAAAAGAGGGACGATTTTCTTCTTCCGAAATCGTCCCTCTTTTTGGATGAACGAACAAAAAATCTCTCGTATTTTGTTTGTTCATCCACTAAAAATATGCGAACAGTATGGCTTCATTCAATTCTGTTCTTACAAGTCAAAAGCATCGAATCGTCCTTGGACGATTCAACAAAAAAAGTAGTCGTTTTTGGACGACTACTAAGTTCTAAACATTCATTACCCAAAATCAATTTGGTCTAACATCGTTTCTCGACTAGCTTGATCTAATCCAAGATACGTTAAGGTCATGGCTTCACTTGAATGGTTTAATAAATGCATCACTAAACCAATATTATAGTTTGACTGGGTATAGACCTGATAAGCGCCTGTTTTACGCATGGTATGCGTTCCTAGATAGTTAATTCCTAAAAGATCACCAACTCGTGCCATAATCTTATAAAACTGTTTCTCGGTAATAGGACGATCAGGACGAGAAGTTGAAGGAAATAACCACTCTGAATTCATGTTTTGTTGGATGAGCCATGCATGATAAATCATTAAATCTTGTTGGACAGGTTTTAAATATAACGTATTTCCCTTACCAGTTTTTTGATCATGAATAAATGCAGTTTGTTTGACTGTTCCATCAAGATTAAAGACATCTGTTTTTTTTAATTTCATGACGTCACTCACACGTAGCAAGGTCGCTTTCCCAACTTGGAAAATTGTGTAGCTGCGACGACCAGCACGAAAACTATGGTTCTGTTGCAAAGTTTTAAATCTACTATCAAATAAGGTAGAATAATAGAAAAAGATAGCAGGAGGAATGACGATGAATCATTTTAAAGGAAAGCAATTTCAGCAGGATGTGATTATTGTAGCCGTGGGCTACTATCTTCGTTATAACCTTAGCTATCGTGAAGTACAAGAGATGCTTTTTATGACCGAGGAATTAATGTATGCCATACAACGATTTATCGTTGGGTATAAGAATACAGCAACGTGCTCTATCATCTATGGAAGAAGAAAAATATACAGTCCTTTATTCGTGGAAAATGGACGAAACCTATATCAAAATCAGAGGACGTTAGCACTATCTCTATCGGGCGATTGATGCGGATGATTTAACCTTAGATATCTGGTTACGAAAGAAACGGGATACGCAAGCAGCCTATGCTTTCTTAAAACGACTCCATAAACAGTTTGGTGAGCCGAAAGCAATTGTGACCGATAAAGCACCTTCTCTTGGCTCCGCCTTTAGAAAGTTACAGAGTGTGGGTTTATATACTAAGACAGAGCACCGAACTGTGAAGTATCTTAACAATTTAATAGAACAAGACCATCGACCTATTAAACGACGAAATAAATTTTATCAAAGTCTCCGTACAGCCTCTTCCACGATTAAGGGCATGGAGACCATTCGAGGAATATATAAAAAGAACCGAAGAAATGGAACGCTCTTCGGCTTTTCGGTGTCTACTGAAATCAAGGTATTAATGGGAATAACAGCCTAAGATATTTGGAGTTCAGAGAGGGCGCGTTTGATTTTCAAACTTCGCAACAGAACCAGTCACTTTAACCATAGCAGAAAGGGGTTCTTTTTTCATCACTTAACGGGTGAAGATGAAAAAGTAATTGTAAGCTGCCGTGAGGCAGTTTCACATGGTTTTAATTAAAAGTATGAATTATTCAGGTACTTATTATATTTTCGCAGAATCATACAAAAAAAGGCATCGTTCATATCTATGGAGGACAGTATCTGGGGACAAGCTTTCTCGTTGCCGTCAGTCTCTTCGCTGCTTATGTCCTGAATCTCATTCCTCAAGACTGGATCATTGGGCTCTTGGGACTGATACCTCTATACTTAGGTATCCAAGTCGCCCTTTACGGTGAAGAGGAAGAAGAAGAGGAGGAAGTCGTCGAAAAAATCAGTTCCGGCGGATCGAGTCGCTTGTTCTGGACCGTGACTCTCATCACTGTCGCGTCGGGCGCTGACAACTTGGGTATCTATATCCCTTACTTTACCTCACTTGATCCGATCGACATCATTTTTGCCATACTCGTCTTTGCCGTTTCCGTAGCCATACTTTGCTATATCAGCTTCCGCCTGGCTAAGTTCTCCTTCATCTCAGAAACCTTGGAGAAATACGAGCGAGTCATTGTTCCTATCGTTTTCATTGGTCTGGGTATCTACATTTTGCTAGAAAACGGTACGATACAGACACTCTTTTCAATGCTCAGCTAAATATGAACACTAGAAAGCCCCCAAGTCTGTTTGATCAGTCTCAGGGGCTTTCTTTCATAAAATGTTCAGTTTAAACCTTTACAGACTTTAAAGATGGATCCGAGACTCTCTCTTCTTGCTTCGGACCTTTAGATCCAAGTAGACGGAGACCATTAAGAATAACGAGTATTGTTGACCCTTCATGGAATAATACCGCTAGTGGAAGTCCTAATACGCCAAAGAGGTTCAAGACGATCAAGGTCACGATCACGCTGATCGAGAAAATCACATTCTGCAAAATGATTTTGTTCAGTTTCTTACTCAACTTGTAACTGTAGAACAGTTTCGACAAGTCATTTTTAACGACAACGACATCGGATGATTCCATCGCCACAGAGGAACCGCTGCCCATCGCGATCCCGATATCTGCATTTGCCAGAGCTGGCGCATCATTGATCCCGTCACCGATCATGCCGACCACTTCTTCCTTATCCTGACTCTCCCTGACATAGGCGATCTTGTCTTCCGGCAACATGGACGCTTTATAGTCATCGACACCGACGACCTCTGCTACCGTCTCTGTCACTTCTTCGTTATCACCCGTTAATAACGTGACTTTAATGCCTTCTTTCTGGAAGTTAGCCACGGCATCTGCCGACTGTCTGCGAATCTGGTCACTGAGTGAAAAGTAACCAACGACCTCCTCTTCTTTTGCTGCGAGAATGATCGTGTTGCCTTTTTGGAAGTACTGCTTGAAGCGATCGTAGTTTTTGAATGTACTGAAGGCTGAAGGTTTTCCCACCCTTACTGTGCCTTTCTTGATACCGGAACCGGCTATTTCACTAACAGGTTCATTATGATCGACTGAACTCAGATCCGTCTCTTTAAACGCCGTCACGATAGCTCGAGCGATCGGATGACTCGACTGCTGTTCCATATAGATCACTTCTTTCAATACATCATCGGGAGCACTGTATTCATCGACCTTGAATTCACCATAAGTCAGCGTGCCTGTCTTGTCTGTGTATAAGATATCCATCGTGCTCAAAGCTTCCATTGCAGCCCCCCCTTTGAATAAAATCCCGTTTTTTGCTCCATTACTGATCGCACTCAACGTTGCTGGCGTGGCCGAAGCGACTAAGGCACAGGGACTGGCGACTGTTAGAAAGACCATACCGCGATAAAAGGCTTCTTCGAATGGCAGATCCATCAATGCATACATCACAACGATGAAAATCGGCACGATAACTAGTACAGAAATAACATACTTGCTCTCTATCCGGTCAATGAATTTAGAGATGCGTGAAGGACGGCTCTGCGCTTCTTCGACCATCCGAATGATATTGGAGAAGACTGTTTCATCGCTGGATTTGGTTACATCGATATAAAAAACGTCGCCTTCATTGATCGTTCCTGCGAACACTTCATCTTCGGCCTCTTTCACGACAGGAACCGATTCGCCAGTGAGAGCTGATTCATTGACGATCGATTTGCGGTCAATGATTCCGTCGATCGGGATCTGTTCCCCTTTAGAAACGACGACCCTTTCCCCTACATTCAGGTCTTCAGTAGGAACGGTTACCACTTCACCATTTTCTTTCAAGACTTGAGCTGTTTCAGGTACCTGAGCCATCAATTCCGAGATCGCTGAGGTCGATTTGTTGTTCGCATAATCTTCTAGTACTTCAGCTGCGGCAAAAATTAGTAGTAAGGCTGCTCCTTCTGATTCAAAATCAAAGATCACAGCACCAAGTGCAGCGAGGATCATAAGTAGATCCACGTTGGGCGACTTGTAGCGCACTGTTTCTACGATCGCATTTTTGGACGCATAAAAGCCTAAGAAAAATATAGCAGCATAGAAAAGCCAGCGACTGTACTCACTATTCATCGTTCCAAATATAAAGCCAGCTGCGGCAAACAAAATACCGATAGCTAAAAACTGGCCCTGCCTACTCTTTATTAAATAACTGATCATGTTATTCCCTTCTTTCATCATTATTTTTATTCTATCACATATCACAGACAACTGGCTTAAAGAGCGGTCTCCCTCCTTTTCCACTTATTTTTCTGTATTAAAAAAGGGCATACCCGTAGAACAGAATTAACTGTCCCACAGATATGCCCTTAGAATACATAGTCTGCTGCCGCAAATAATTGCAGCCCAGCTGCATGAACCTCGTGTTACGTTCACCGCCTGTTCAGATCACAATGATTAGCTCAAACGCCCCTAATCAAAGCTTTCATATTAAGTTGTCGTCTTTTATCAACTTGTCTTGTAAAGTTAGTTTCATAATAGCACATCAAATTTAATCGGTCAAGCCTTTACTTACATTTGTATGCGTCAAGTTTTCCTCGGTAACCTTTATTCTAAATGACCCTTAAAATAAATGCGGTTTTTTGTTTCTATTCATTTAACTAAATGAAAGGGCTAGTTGGCCTATAAAGCTGCTTTTCGGACCATAATTGACGATAGAACCCGTTTGGATTGTTTGGCCGTAGAATCTATTTTCTTTAACGCTTGACGGACAGCTCCTTTAATCTCTTCACCTAGTGATTCGACTTTATCTGTTATTTCAGCTGTTAAAGCTGTCTGTAAAAGCCCATTTTTCTCTGCAGTGAGAATTGCCACAACGTGGCTAGCTCCTTTTTTTGTCCAGCTTCGGCCTTGTCTCTTCATGCGATATGTATACAGACGATGACCCGTCTCTCCAGCCCCTGTGCCTCTATCAATCGATAATTCACGCTTCTTAAACGGTTTGATATAAACCCAGTTCCGAGATAAGTAATTTTTGAGCTTTCTAATCTGTTCCAATCGATCTTCTATAATGACTTCGGGAAGATCAATCAGACGACTTTCAATGGTGGCACAAAGTGTTTCAATTCTATCCCAATCATATTGATAGATAGCTTTCTCCACCTGCTTGGCCATTGGCTTATCAAAGGATAAACGTTCTTTTATCTTTTTGTGCACATGAAATAAGTCTCTAAAATGCTCGTGCTGCTTACTATAACCATCCATGGATTCAAATTTATCTGCTTCATAGCCACTGCTGCCATCACTGTTCGTAACCACAATGGTATCTTTTAAATTGTATACCTGATTTAAATAATGCGCGGCTTGCTTAAAGGCATCCTGACTAGATTCTACACTGGAAAAAACCATAGGGTTAATCAGTGTATGCCGCTTTTTCTCCCTATTCACGCCTTCATGTATAACGATTCTATGAATAACCGGAGATTAAAATAACAAGTACATATAAATTACAATATGTTAGACCTGAATAATTCATAGCTTAAATTATAGAGGTATGAATTATTCAGGATAATTATTCAGGATAATTATTTCCAGCCTAATATATAATCAGATTAATAGAATACCCTCTAAAATGATTTCATTTTAGAGGGTATTTATTATGCTTTTTGAAGAACTTGGATATCTTGGTCAGTGACACTATTTTTTCCTTTAACAACTCAATTGTAATCTCTTCAACCTCTTCAAAAGAAAGTATTTCTAAGATTCTGACACCTCCCATTAAATTAAAATACATTATTGAAGTTCGAAATTGCTCTCTATGGTAAGGAATTAAATCAGCATCATATAGTTTCTTTATTCCAGAAATAATTCCAAGCCGAATGTTTTTATTGTTTGTCATTACGCTAGAAAAGAAACTAATCATCTTCCCAGATATATCTTTTTTCCCAAAAAACTCCATTAACTCATAAGGATTTTCGCGACTATCATCCGTTGTATAATATCTAACCACCACAGACGAGATAAAATATGAACGATTAATGATCTCGGTTCTCCTTGTGTGAACAGCGTACCACTCTTTATACTTTTAATCTTTTTTATTTCAATTTCGGAAATTAATCTGTAGAATAGGAAATCTTGATGCACTGTATTTATAAGTGTAAACCAAATAGTCTCTTGAGAGGCTTCAACAGTATTCAAATGTTTTAACTTATGGATACGATTTTTTATGGCTTAAATTGTCAAATTAAGTGCAACACAGTTTTATAAAAGATTTCATAAGGTGTTTTCCAATTCAAACATTTTTTGGGACGTGTAAAAATGTTTAAGAAAATGAGTTTATTAGTAGCAACAGTTATAGGGCTATTATTTACCTTTGGCAGTGAAGATTCGTATAAAACGACTGTAGGTGCTGATTCTGGTGGCCAAACAGTGACTCTAGCAACTGTGAATTGGGAGTCTGAAATAGCTTCAACAAATGTCCTGGCACAGGTGCTAAAAGAAGCAGGGTTCAACGTACAAATTACAACAGTAGACCCGGCCATCATGTTTAGTTCGGTTGCAGAAGGGCAGTTGGATGCTATGGTCGGCGGTTGGGTGCCTACAACGCACCAGGCCTATGCAGAGAAATATGGTGACTCGATGGTTGATTTAGGGGCTAACCTAGAAGGTGCTATTTCAGCATTAACTGTTCCAACATATATGGAAGATATCAATTCGATTACCGACCTCACGGATGAAAATGATTCAACTATTACAGCAATTGAACCAGGGGCAGGTGTTACCAACAGTGCCCAAAATGCTGTTAAGGAGTATGACAATCTATCCGATTGGGAGGTTTCTGTGAGTTCAACAGGTGCTATGATTGCTGAATTAGATCAGGCTATCAATAATGAAGAGGATATAGTTGTGGTTGGTTGGAAGCCGCATTGGATGTTCATGGATTATGATCTTAAGATGCTTGACGATCCAGAAAATGTCTTTGGTGGCTACGAGGAAATTCATTCATACGCAAGAGAAGGGCTAAAGGAAGATAATCCAGAAGCCTATAAGATTATTGATAACTTCTACTGGGAAGTTGAAGATATGTCTTCTGTTATGGAAGAATTAGCGACAGATGTAGAACCAGAAGAAGCAGCAGATAATTGGATTGAAGCCAATCGTGAAACAGTTGATGGTTGGTTAGAGTAAAAATTAGAGGTGTGACAAAAGTCGCTAAGACTCGGCGCGCTGGAGCAAAAGCCGAACAAGTACTGCTAAGTAATTGGCGTATTTTGGGAAGTGTTGGAAGAGTTTGACCTTTGGAACCGGATATCGTGAGCTACATAATAGAAGAAAAAGACAGGCGAGTAGATTAAATGAGAGTCTACCGCCTGTCTTTTATTTGTTATAAAGAATGTTATATATCTGTAGTGAAAAAGTGGCTTTCGTTTGGATTAGAAAAGCATTGTGTCTGCGCCGTATGGTTGACCTTGAGCTTCTTGCGCTAAGACATTTAAGAAGTTCCAAGGACGGCTGAATTCTGGTTGGAAGAAGAAATCAGCTTGCGCTAATTGGTCTACAGTCCATTCAGCTTCAATCGCAACAGATACAGCATTAATAGCTTGAAGAATGTCATAAGTTGACATTAATTGAGCACCTAATATACGACCGTTATCTGCATCGTAATGAAGCTTCATTAAAACTTTTTCTTCGTCATGCATAAATGAAGGACGGATTAAGTCTTCTTTGTAAACAGATTTCACATTTCCTTGGTAAGAGTTTGCGTTAGCATCCTTGATACCAGTAGTAGCGAATTTGTAGTCAAATACAGCAAGACCTGATGTACCGTTTACGCGACCAATTTTAGCGTCTGCATCACCACTTGCGTGACGAGCCATGATGACACCTTGGCGACGAGCGTTAGTTGCTAAAGCAATGTAAGCTTTGTCGTTTGTAGGTGCAAAAGGAATAGCAGTTGCATCACCTGCAGCGTAAACATCTTTAACTGAAGTTTCCATGTGTTCGTTGACTTCAACAAAGCCGCGACCATCAAGGGTTAAAGTGTCTTTCAACCATTGTGTGTTTGGACGAACCCCAACACTGATAATAACTGTATCTGCTTCGTAAGTGCCTTTGTCAGTGACAACAGCAGTTACTTCGTTGTTTTCGTTGACTTTAAATTCTTTCACACCTTCGCCAGTTTTAATCTTCATACCTTTTTCTTCCATATGTTTTGTTAGAAGACTAGTGAATTCACTGTCAAGGTAAGTTGGTAAGATTGAATCAACAAAGTCGACTACTGTTACGTCGATGCCAGCTTGTGCGTAAGCAATTGCTGCTTCGATACCGATGTAACCAGCACCAACAACTACAGCTTTTTTAGCTGAAGACATACGATTTTTCACTTTATCTGCCCAGTTTCTACCACGTAAGTAGAAGATGTTTTCGTGTTGGTCATCTACATTCGGGATTGTACCTGGTACACCACCTGGAGAAAGCAATAGTTTGTCGTAACTTTCTGTAGCTTCCACACCGTCAGTAGTGCGTGTTGTAATTTCTTTTGTCTCTGGGTTGATGGCAATCACACTTGTGTTCATGCGGATATCAACGCCTTGTTCTTTATATGATGCTTCATTTGCGTAGTGTAATTCATCCAAAGATTTTGAAATGTCTTCTAGATAGGACTGAATACCACATGATAAGAAAGAAGCGGTTGATCCAGCTTCAAATACAACGATTTCTGCATCTGAGTCTTTTTTCAATAGAGTTTGCACAGCTTCAAAACCAGCATGCGAAGTTCCTACTATAACGTATTTCATTCGTATTACCTCCAAAGGTCAATGTTTATCGTAAATAGAATTTATTTACCCAACTAAGTATACACTTCTTTGTCTTAAATTATCAAATTAAGTGCAACACAGTTTTATAAAAGATTTGGTTCTGTTGCAAATTTTTAAATCTACTGTCAAATAAGATAGAATAATAGAAAAAGATAGCAGGAGGAATGACGATGAATCATTTTAAAGGAAAGCAATTTCAGCAGGATGTGATTATTGTAGCCGTGGGCTACTATCTTCGTTATAACCTTAGCTATCGTGAAGTTCAAGAAATCTTATATGATCGTGGCATTAACGTTTCTCATACGACGATTTATCGTTGGGTGCAAGAATATGGCAAACTACTCTATCAAATTTGGAAAAAGAAAAATAGACAATCCTTCTATTCATGGAAAATGGACGAAACCTATATCAAAATTAAGGGACGTTGGCATTATCTTTATCGTGCAATTGATGCGGACGGCTTAACCTTAGATATCTGGTTACGAAAGAAACGGGATACGCAAGCAGCCTATGCTTTCTTAAAACGGTTCTGTTGCAAAGTTTCCCCTCAGATCCATTATAGGGTAAACTGAGTTTAATAGGAACTAGGAGGAGTAACGAAGATGAACCATTTTAAAGGCAAACAATTTCAGAAAGATGTGATTATTGTCGCTGTAGGCTACTATCTTCGGTACAACCTGAGTTATCGTGACGTCCAAGAAATTCTGTACAACCGTGGTATTAACGTGTCTCACACCACTGTCTATCGTTGGGTACAGGAATATGGGAAACTACTTTACAACATTTGGAAGAGGAAAAACAAACAGTCCATTTATTCGTGGAAAATGGACGAGACCTATATTAAAATCAAAGGAAAATGGCATTATCTTTATCGCGCCATTGATGCAGATGGTCTCACTCTGGATATATGGTTACGGAAAAAGCGAGATACACAAGCAGCTTACGCCTTTCTCAAGAGATTAGTTAAACAGTTCGATGAACCAAGGGTTCTGGTGACCGATAAAGCTCCCTCTATTGCCAGTGCCTTCAAAAAATTACAGGCACACGGGTTTTACCAGCGAACAGAACATCGCACGGTGAAATATCTAAATAACCTCATTGAACAAGATCATCGTCCCATCAAGAGACGAAACAAATTTTATCGAAGCTTACGAACAGCCTCAACCACGATTAAAGGCATGGAAGCCATTCGAGGATTATATAAGAAGAACCGAAAAGAAGGCACTCTCTTCGGGTTTTCAGTCTGCACGGAAATGAAGATATTATTAGGAATACCTGCATAAACTATAGCTAGTGTTAGACTAGTATTGTTCATTTTGGAACTTTGCAACAGAACCCTCATTTAAATATTCATAACGGAATTTCATCGCTGTTGATCCACGATTAAAAATCGGATAAGCTCTTAGGCGATTTCGTTTTCTATCCTGCCGTTTCAACGGTCTTAGGATAACTGATTCTCCTTCTTTCAATTGTAATAATTGAGTTGCATCTAACAGTTGTTTATCATCAGAGCGTTCACTTACATTTGATTTCAAATCACCCTGACCATAACTTTTCTCTTTTCCATATACTGTTTTAGTACCTAACTTCCCACTGATCTCTTTTGCTGTATCTCCACTTGTGGTTAATATATATATATGATTACCACAGTTGGACTTGATTGTTTCAGCTACTTTTTCACCATACTTACTGATAATTTGTGTGTAGTCTTGTACATATAAATCAAAACTAATATTACGACCCAAACAAACAGTTATAATACTTTCCATTCCTTCAATAGCAGGCATATTACCGAATTCATCCAGGATAAAACGAACACGTCGATGACACTTTATTCCGCGAGTCCTTGTCGCATTATCAGCTAAAATAAAATATAACTGACGAACAAAAATGCTCGCAATAACATGATTTGATGCATCATAATCAGGAAGAATCATAAATATAGCTGTCGGCTTGGTTTTGTTAAGCATTTTCACTTGAATCTGTTCGCCCTCACAAGCTGATTCTAGCAATTTTAATTTCATTCCAACATGATATTCAACCTTACCTGTAAATTCATCAATAACGGGCTTGTCGTCTTTCATTACAGGGTTATAGTGAATAGAATAAGTTTCTTTTTTCCACGCATTATCTCCGACTGCTTTCCCTGTAAAATTAATGAATATTTCTAGACAATCTCCTTCTTGAATATCACAGTTAAAACGAAGTAAGCCAACTCCTCTTCGATTAAGTGAAATTTGATCTTGATATATAACTTTTTCGCTTCGTTTAAGTAATAATTTACATCGAGAATTTGGACTGCCAACAATTTCAATTCGTTGTGGGAAACCAACGAGATCTAAGTCTATATCATTTAAAGAGGTCATACGCGCAATATTATCCATAGAAAAAATATTTAGTTTTTCCATAGCTGTTGTATAAATAGATGCACGCGTTTTATCAGTACTAAAATTGGAGGTTGCGTATTGTTTTTTCGCTACATGATTATTAGGAAATTGTTGGAAGAATTCATCTAAAGCATTTGTTTCTACAAGCACCTTTTGATCTTCTACTCTTTCAAACGAACGTTTTACATCACTACCCATGGTGTTAAGCATATATGCTACATTATCCATTGTTACTTTTTCCATTTCATTAGTTCTTGCACATATATCAAGTAATCCTAAAATTAGAGCATTCACTAAAGAAGCAGCACAAGAATTAAAGAAATCATCCGTGCCTCCTTTACCAGCGGTAGCTGCACGATATAAAGAATAAGTAAGACTATTAGTTAATGCTTGAGCCCGTTCAATATCTCCTCGAGTATAATATTGTTTTATTGTTTCTAACAAATTATATGCTACGCCTTCATCTGGCTCTGTCAGATTAAAGGCTAAAACGTCAAAGTTTCTCTTACGAAGTGTTTTATAACTCGCTGTAAAGAGTTCACCCTTTGGATCATTAAGCACCATACTATCTTGCTTTTCGGCACGTGATATATTATCAATTGTTGCAAATACTTCTGTTTCGCCCTTACCTGACCGCGTAGTACCAATAATACAATTATTAGTTGGTGTTGGGTCAATGAATAGTTTATTACGGTAATGACTTATAGGGGTTCCACCATATCCTGGAAATACCAGTCCTTTTTCAGGAACGGCTTGATATATTTCGAATAATTCTGGTATAGTCGTCCACCTGCTATCACCTTTTTTAACCAATTCTTCTGGCTTAACTCTATATTTGTAAAAAGCTTGACGAGTTATCTTAAATGCCTTTATACCGAATATAAAAGACAATATCAGATATATTAAAAATGGAATTGAATGAAAAAAAAGGAATGGTTGAAATAACCATTCCCAATGAAAGGAGATAAATTTAACTTGATCAAATTCAAATATCGAAAGTTTCTGCTCTGAAATAGCTATGAAGTTAGCATAGAAAAATTTGAGTATGCTATTAATAATAATCGTAAATATCAGATATGCACAAATATTATACAAAATAAGCCATTTAAACTGAAGATAGCGATTAGTTTTCTGTTGCTCTAAAGAACGATAGTCCTTATCTTTTCGTTTATTAAAGAACCACATTATTTATCTCCCCAAATTTTGACTGCTAGATGTATAGGAGTTTTGGTTATTATTGCCTATTATTACTTCTTCAAGATTACTTGACGAGATATCGCCTATAACGATATTATTATCAGATTGATTTTCTAAAGACTTTAGCTCACTTCGCTCCAATTCAGCCATATAGATATCATCTATAAAACGTATATACGCTATATCTTTATCTGGGCCATAAGAAATATCTCCATGTTCATGCTCAGTAAATTCAATCTCATTTTCAATATGTTGATCAATTCTATTCACTTGTTCTATTGATAAATTCTCCTTAGCAAGGTTTCTCTCCTGTATAACCTCTTCTTTATAACCCTCATGATAAAATGATTCTAAACTTGACTTTTGTAGCGTGCTTATCCCTTTATAATCGATTTGACTATTAAAATATTTCTTTTCCTTGATAGTTAAACCTTCATAGAATTTTATACAGTTCTTAAATTTTTCTGTTCGGTGAAGCCCTCTTCTTATTCTCTTTATTGCTTCATATTTTTCAAGTTGTTCTAAACTATCATATAATGTCATATATGTTCTCTCCTCCTTATTTACTGGTTTTTCTTATACAATTTAAGATTCCTCTGACATACTTTTTTCTTTGATAGTTTTTGCCAATGTTGCACTCTTTAATTTATTTTGGATTTCTGTTGCCTCTTGTAATTTATTAGTTTGGACATAGGCATTTCCTATCGCTTCCAATTGTTCACTTGTGTAGGAAATGGTAGGATTCTCTTCATAAAATTGAATTTGCTTATGCAAATCTCGACTCAGTATAGCTTCATCAAGCGCACCATATGAAGTCTTAAACACTTCATTAAATCGCTTCAGCGCAGTCACATCTTTAAGTTCAAAAATAGTTGATTCAATTTGGTTTCTACTATCGGGATATAATTGAGCTGCTTTAATGAACTCTTTTTGATTCAGCAAAGCATCCAAGCTCGGATTTTCTTCACTATATGTTACTTTTTCCGGCTGAACTTGCGTAGATATTTGTTCTTTTGCCACTGCTGTATCTTTGTTTTCAGGCATATATTTTAATCCGAATAAAATGCCTAGACCTAGAACAGTGGCACAAAGAATAGCTGTGATACTAAGAATGACTGTTTTAAGAATAGAACTATTTTTCTCTTTTATTTCTGAAACATTTTTTCTATCTCCAGGAACCATCCATTTTGACATTTGTTCTACTAACTGAATTGCATTATTATATTCTTCTTTCGAACGTTGAATTTCATGCTTCATTTGCTCTACAGTTTGTCTTTCATTTGCTAATTGTTTTCTTTCCTCAAGTTCTTTTTCTTGTTCCATCTGTTTCATACGTAGCTCACGCTCCATACTTACGTATTTTTCATCACTTTCCGACTCATATCGTAGTTTAATCTCTTCTAATTCATGTTTGGCTGATTCGTCAAGAACTGGATGGAGTTCCTGGATCATTTTGTCAATTCGTTCTTTTTCCTCTTCTGCTAAACTATATAAGTATTTCTGTAATTCCGTATGATTACTATTATTTTTTTGTTGCATAACTATAGAAATGCTCTGATTAGCTTCCTTACTTTTTTGAGTCATCTGATAAGAATGATTACTGATCACTTGATTTTTCTTTTCTTGGAGTTCTTTTTCTAATTTTTCTAAGGCTTTTGCAGTTAAATCATGCAATGTGTTGGTATACTTTTTTTCTATTTCTAAAGCAGCTTGCTGATATTTTTGCTTTTCTATTTCTAATGCCTGTTCTTTTTCCAGTGTTTTTTCGTTTGTTACTTCTTCTTTTTTCAACTTTATTTTTTCTGTATATACTTCATCCAGTTTTTTTAGTTCTTCTTCTTTATGTCGTTCTTCAAGTTTTTGTTTTTCTTCTTCTGCTGCTTGAAGTATCTCTTTTTCTTCGATAAAATTATGTTCTAACTGGATTTCTTTTTCCATCATTTTTTTCTTAATGATGTTAATACTTTTCTGTACTTCATTTTGTTCTGCCTTCTTTTTATGTTTTTCAAAAATATTACT
The DNA here is from genome assembly GCF_028596125.1 of Listeria innocua. GTDB lineage: Bacteria > Bacillota > Bacilli > Lactobacillales > Listeriaceae > Listeria > Listeria innocua. The sequence goes on along the minus strand of NZ_CP117228.1, from coordinate 48,377 downwards.
TACTTCTTCGTTAGAAAGATACGTAGAAAAAATATGATTGAGCTTTTCATCTAAGCCAGAGAATCGTTTATATAATCCATCTGTATTAACCTTAACAACGTCTTTGTTAAAAGGCTGTTCATCACTAGTGTGAATATCTTCCAAAGATAAATTAAAATCTTCGTCAGTATCAACCTCATAATAAACATCTGGCTCTATTTCTTCATTTTCTTCCACAATTTCTTCTCTTGGTTCTTCTATAGAAATATCAGGTAGTATTTCAATGGTTGGTTGATTTTCTTCCATGTGATTAATATAGGCCTGTTCTGATTTCATAAAATAAAAATTTTCTTCATTCTCTAGTACCCACTGCCTAGGATTCTCATATTCTTTTTCTTTAGCTTCATATCGTAGAGGTAAAATATTAAGTACTCTATTCGCTTCATCTTCATTAAGTGAGTTTCTTACACCTTCTTCAATAATTTCTAGGAGAGGTAAGCTTTCTTCGAGCTGTCCAATATTAAACCTAAAGGTAAAGATTTCTCCTTTTTTAGTTTGAAGCTTCCATTCCATTTCAACTATCTCACCAAAATTTAATTGCTCTAGCATGCATTCTGCATATAGTATAGCTTCCTGAAGACGCATATTTTGCAGTTCCTCAAATGGTTCTTCTGTTGATAAATGTACAGGTTGTAAATAACTCACATAACTTTTCTTTCCTATAAGTGCCATAGCTATCCTCCTTTTTAATATAAAAAAAGAAGAGAAATAAATCTCTCTTCTTAAAATTTAATTGTTGCTGCATACGTATTAATTAGTGCTGTACAACTTGAAATAATAAACACACCAATTAAAATACCAAGAATCCAGCCCTTTGCCGAACGCTTCATATCATCACCCATCATAAATAAAGCTCCTGCCAGCAACAAACAAAGAATAGCTGCTACAATTAATAGTGGCTGAAACTTAGATGTTAAGTTGTTAATAGCGTTAATCGCATTGCTAAACCAATCCATTGCTAATAATCGTGAATAATAGTCTAAAATTACATTTTTCCAAACTGACATAAATAAAAACTCCCTTTTTATTGTGATTTGTGTTCTTGCTTAGGTTGATCTGACTTGAAACTTTTCTGTGAACTTGTTCTTTGATCATGCGTTTCGATAACTTGGATTACGTGCTTGGAGTTTTGTAACACAAAATTTTGATATCCTTGAAGTAGGATATCTTCACGCCATTTTTTTGGATCTACTCCAACTTGTACCATGAGTGCTTCTGCCATTTGTTTCATAAATTTAGCTTGTTCTGTAGAATTTATCATATATTTTAGCTCCTCTCTTTTAAATTTCCGTATAGACAATTTTCATACGGATAAAAAGACTATTAAAAATAATTAATAGCCTTTTTATCCGTAACAAAAAACCCTATCTTAACTAGATAGGGTTTGCTGTTACTATGATTCTTTTAGAAGTAGTTCTTTCAGTAGAACAAGTTATTAAAGTAAGTTTTCTAATATCTGTATTTTCCAAAACGGTTGTTTGGTTCTTATTAACTTCTTCTATGCTTTTAACACTATAAGTTATTTTTTTCTGACCCTTATCCGTTTTTTGGTAGATATATATTTTATCCCCCTTTTTTAATTTAGGAACATCTGAAAAAAGTACTCCAGATTGTCCCATATTATGGCCAAGTAGCACATAGTTTCCATCTGTTAAAGACTGATATTCCCGAAAAGTAGTAGCCCCGACTTTCAAATTAGAATTATTTGTTCCTTCAATAACTGGTAAAGAAAGAGCAATACTTGGGATTTCAATAATTCCAACACTATTAGAAGCTATATTCATTTCCTCTTTACTTCCTTGAAATGAAATAAAGTCCTTCCAAGACAGCCTTTCCACATCACTTCTGGTCTTATTATCCGTTTTGATAACGTTTTTTATCCTATCTTTATTGTAAGCAACTGAAATATTTTTGGCTGTTTGTTGACTTACTTGTTTCATTTCCTGATTATGCACTATTGTCTTATATAAAAAGAGAACTATTAGACAACAAAATATACTAACGCCTACATACATGCATTTTTTGTAGTGTGGCTTTCTTCTGTGAGTAAATTTAACCATAAATACCTCCCTCAGCTACATCTATTAATGGATAAACTTTCTGATTTCACGTTTTTGTTCATGCTTAATTACAATACTAGCGCTTAAGTCCCTGCAGCCAGGGCCATGAACAACCTCTATAACAGCTTTTTCAGGTATTTTCATAGTAGTCCATACAACTTTATTTTTAGTTACTGTGCGCTTTATTAAGATGTTTTTTCCTTTTTCTTGTTTATCAATTAACCATTTTTTGATTCCTCTTCCAACATTTTTAACACTAATCTCTTTTTCTTCCCTTTCCAAATCATTTAGATTAATGTACATTGCTTTTTTACTACCAATCTTAACTAAATATTCCATTAATGTGATATCCTTCCACAAAAAAAACACCCCAATCAGGGTGTTTTTTCACTTATTTTTGTTCATAAACTCTGTTATTTCCATTGTATCCAATAATTATTTTACCATTTTCTTTGTTAACTTCTATACCTTCCGATTCACCTTTAAGAGATAAATATTCTTGACCTAAGACCTTGCCATTTTCGTTGATTTTTGTTATTAAATTGTTGGTATAGAAATAGATAACTCCATCGTAATAAGCTATCCCTTGTGGGGGTCCCGAGCGCCAACGGGGAATTTGTATCGATAAGGAGATTTCCTTTGATCTCACCTGTTATTTTGTACAATAAGGAATGCTTTCAGAATAATTCAAAAAACCAACTAGACAATAGCGGTAATTAATCTTTCACTTTCATTAATCGTAAGCCATTTAACGTGACTAAAAGAGTCGCACCCATATCCGCCATAATTGCAATCCATAATGTTAACCACCCTGGAATGACTAGCAAAAGAGCAATCAGTTTGATGACCAAGGAAAATGTGATATTTTGCTTAATAATTTGGAGTGTTTTTCTACTCAACTTTACCGTGAAAGGTAATTTTTGTAAGTCGTCTCCCATTAAGGCAACATCAGCTGTTTCAATGGCTGTGTCAGTTCCAGCTCCGCCCATTGCAATTCCAACCGTGGCCGCTGCTAGGGCTGGCGCATCATTAATACCGTCTCCAACCATGGCCACTTTACCAAAGTTTATTTTCAACTGTTTAATGTAATCTAGTTTATCTTGGGGCATTAACTCACCTTCTATTTCAGAAACACCCACCTGTTGGCCAATTGCTTGCGCTGTGGCTTGGTTATCGCCAGTCAACATAATAGTTTTTTCAATCCCCAGCTCATGAAGTCGTTTAATAACATGTTGACTGGATGACCTAACCTCGTCAGCAACTGCCACTATAGAAATCAGTTTCTGATTTGTTCCAAAAAGCATAGCAGTCTTCCCTTTAAGTTGTAAGTCACTCACTTGTCGATGAATGGAGTCAGTAAATTGCGATGCTAGTAATTCCTTAAATAGAACGGGACTTCCAACATAATAGGTGTTACCATCTACAGTTCCTCTAATCCCTTTTCCTGTGATGGATGTAAAATCGTTCACATTAATACTAGTTAAATCCATTTCTCTCGTTTCTCCATACTTAATAATGGCTGAAGCAAGGGGGTGTTGAGATAATTGTTCCAGTGCTGCCATGATGATATAGTTTTTATTATGTTGAATGTTTGTGGCTTCTGTTAGTTCAATATAATCAGTGACCACCGGCACACCTTTTGTCAAGGTACCAGTTTTATCGAACGCAATGGCTTTTAGCCCACCAATTTCTTCTAAATACACACCACCTTTTACCAATACGCCATTTTTAGCTGCATTTCCAATGGCGGTGACGATGGCAACAGGAGTTGAAACAACTAAGGCGCAAGGACACCCAACCACTAATACAGATAACCCTTGATACACCCACGTTTCCCAGTTTCCACCAAACAGCAATGGCGGTACTGTTGCAATCAGTGCGGCGATCACAATAATGGCTGGCGTATAATATTTAGCAAATGTATCAACAAATGCTTGAGCTGGAGCACGTTCACCTTGTGCCTCCTCAACTAAGTGAATAATTTTTGAAATCGTGGTATCTTCTACTCGTTTTGTGACCGCAACTTCAAGCAATCCTTCTTCATTTAACGTTCCAGCAAAAACGGAATCATCGATGTTTTTTTCAACAGGAATAGATTCACCAGTAATCGCTGCTTGATTGACGGCTGAATAACCTTTCACAACGTGACCATCCATCGCAATTTTTTGACCAGGTTTTATAATCATAATGTCGCCAATTTGAATGTCATCTACATGAACCATTCTGTCGGTGCCCGAGCGTCTCACAAGTGCTTCTTTTGGCGCAATATCCATTAGGGAACGAATAGATTGTCGTGCCTTATCCATCGAGTAACGCTCAAGCGCCTCGCTTACTGCGAATAGAATCACCACAATGGATCCTTCTGCCCATTCACCAATGAAAGCAGCTCCAATAATAGCTATTGTCATCAGTGTCTCCATTGTAAATTCAAACTTCAATAAATTTTTGAATCCTTCCTTAAAGAGAGAATAGCCTCCTATGAAAATTGCAAAAATAAATAGTGCATTAGTAAGATAAAAGTCCTCCCCATTCATGATCTGTGACGCATACCCCACTGCAATAAATAATCCAGAAAGCAATAATCGCCAATTTTTTCTAATAAACGATTGATGGTCAGTAAAGTGCTCTGGATCAGTAAAAGATTCTTTCTCTGGAATGATTTTCAAGTGTTCAAATGCTCCAGCCTGTTCAACTTGTTGAATACTTGCTTCACCTGTTACCGTGATTTTTGATGCGCCAAAGTTTACAATAGCTTCTGTTACACCCTCAATTTCTTTTACATTCCGTTCAAATTTGGCCGCACAATTTGTACAGCTTAATCCATCAACTCTATAAACAGTCTTTTCTGCCATTAGACTCCCACTCCTTCAAAATTAAGTAATATAAGTTTTATCCGATCTCTAACCCTTTCATTCGCAAGAGAATAATAAACAAGCTTTCCATCTTTTCGATAGTTCGCAATCCCTTGCTTCTTTAAAAAGCGTAAATGGTGGGACGTAGCGGCAACTGTTGCTTCGACAATATTAGCTAGATCGCATACACAAAGTTCATTTTCTGTCAGTAATGCATACACAATTTTAACCCTTGTTTCATCAGACAGAATTTTAAATATTTGACTGATAGTTGTAACTTCTACGGTTTCCAGTCCAGTCTTCACCCGTTTTACTTTTTCTTCATCAATACAAGTAATTTCGCAAATATCTACAGTCATATTCAGTTTCTCCTTCCAACACTCAAAGAGACACTTGAATGTTTATAGGGGTGATTATACTCTGTTCCAATCTGATAGTCAAGTGTTCGTTTGAATAACAATTGACTATTATAACCAGTACCTTAAATGGTCGTTTATGGCACTTTTTGAATTCATCTGTTTTTCATCCGTTTGAGCCCTAAACCAGGTACCAAAACTCGTTCTTTTTTCAAAGTGCCTATATGGTAATTATTGATGAGTTATGGTACATTTAAGTCATTAATAGTAAGGAGGCTTTTTATGATTTTTGGCTATGCTCGAGTGAGTACAGAGGATCAAAATTTGAATTTGCAAATTGATGCACTCACCCAACACGGTATCGATAAACTATTCCAAGAAAAGGTGACGGGTTCAAAACGAGACCGTCCACAATTGGAAGACATGATAAAGGGGTTACGTGAAGGTGACTCAGTGGTTATTTATAAACTTGATCGAATTTCACGTTCAACTAAACATTTGATTGAGCTTTCAGAAACGTTTGAAGAGCTTGGGGTTAATTTTATCTCTATTCAAGATAACGTTGATACCTCTACTTCTATGGGAAGATTCTTTTTCCGAGTCATGGCTAGTTTAGCAGAGTTGGAACGTGATATTACAATTGAAAGAACCAAATCAGGTCTTGAAGCAGCAAGAGCACGTGGAAAAAAAGGGGGGCGACCAAGTAAAGCCAGTCAATCAATTGAGTTGGCTTTGAAAATGTACGATAGTAAGGAATATTCAATTAATCAGATTCTTGATGCCTCTAAACTAAGCAAAACAACCCTATACCGCTATCTTAATGGAAGGAAAAACTAACTTATGGCATTAAAGAAAATTTTAACAGCAGCACAGCGGGAGCAACTTCTTTCTGTCGATCACTTATCTGAAGAGGATTTTCAAGCTTATTTCAGTTTCTCTGACTCTGATTTAGATATCATCAACCAACACAGAGGGGATATCAATAAGTTAGGGTTTGCCATTCAGCTCTGCTTGGCACGATACCCTGGGTGTTCGTTGAGTAACTGGTCCATCCAATCAGACCGTTTAATCTCTTATGTAAGGCGCCAGTTACATCTTGACTCAATTGAACTGGCCTTATACGCCCATAGGAACACACGTGCCAATCACTTTAATGAGATATTAGAAACATTTAGGTATCAGCGTTTTGGAAGTGTCGACACACGCAATCAATTAATAGCATTTCTTATTAAGCTGGCATTAGAAAATGATGACTCTACCTATCTCATGAAAAAAACATTAGGCTTCCTCACCCAAAATCGAATTATTTTTCCATCGATAGCGACACTAGAAGACATTATCAGCCATTGTCGTGATAAGGCTGAAAGCACACTGTTTTCAATTCTTCTGGATTCACTAACAGAAACACAAATCGAGAAATTAGATGAGTTGTTTCTAGTATATAAAGAAACGAAGATGACTAAACTCGCCTGGTTAAAAGATATCCCTGGCAAAGCCAATCCAGAGAGTTTTATGACCATTTGCAAAAAAGTTGAGACGATTACGGTTCTTGAACTAGGAACAATCAATGTGTCGCATATTCACCGAAATAGATTTCTTCAGTTAGCACGATTAGGTGATAATTACGATGCCTATGATTTTTCTCGTTTTGAATTCGAAAAAAAGTATTCCTTACTCATTGCTTTTTTAGTGGATCATCATCAGTATCTGATCGATCTGCTCATTGAAATTAATGACCGGATTTTAGCGGGGATTAAACGAAAAGGGATGCACGATTCGCAAGAACTGTTGAAAGAGAAAGGGAAGTTGGCGACTGAAAAATTAGAACATTATGCGTCTCTGATTGATGCACTTCATTTTGCAAAAGACAACGACAGTAATCCTTTTGACGAAATAGAACGAGTTATCCCCTGGCATGACTTAATCCAAGATGGAGAAGACGCTAAACGAATTACTGGTAAGAAAAATCACGGATATTTAGAAATGGTGAGAAATAAAGCCACTTACCTTAGAAGATATACCCCAATGCTTTTAAAAATACTCTCGTTTAAAGCAACCTCATCTGCACAACCAATTCTTACAGCGCTTACTCAAATAAATGAGTTAAAAAACGATGGTAAACGGAAAATACCAGCAAACACATCCATTGAATTTGTGAGTAAAAAATGGGAACGTCTTGTTCAACCTGAAGAAGGAAAAATAGACCGATCCTTCTACGAGTTGGTAGCGTTCACAGAGTTAAAAAATAATATTAGATCAGGAAATATTTCGGTAGAAGGAAGCTTAGCCCATCGAAACATTGATGATTACTTAATCAGTTCCGATGCTTGCGTTAACTCACTCACTATTCCAGATACATTTGATGATTATTTGACTTCTAGGGGCGCAATATTGGACTCACAACTACAATATTATTCGAATTCTGGCAAAAGTTCAGCCAAAATGGTGCTAAAAAAATTGGAGAAAGTTACACCAGATGAAGCAGAGGAATATAGAAAAAAACTTTATTCAATGATTCCCAAAATAAGATTAAGTGACCTATTAATAGAAGTGGATAGCTGGACTCAATTTTCGCAAGAATTTATCCATGATTCAACTGGAAATCCGCCAAATGAACGAGAAAAGAAAATTGTTTTTGCCACTTTATTAGGATTAGGAATGAATATTGGGCTTGAGAAAATGGCCCAATCCACCCCCGGAATTACTTATCCTCAATTGGCGAATACTAAACAATGGCGGTTTTATAAAGAAGCCTTAACCTGTGCCCAATCTATTTTGGTTAATTTTCAATTAGGAATTCCTATAGCTGATTTTTGGGGAGAAGGTAAAACGAGTGCTTCCGATGGAATGCGTGTACCAGTAGGTGTATCCGCCATTAAGGCTGACGTGAATCCACATTATAAAAGCTTAGAGAAAGGCGCCACAATGATTCGGTCAATCAATGACAGAAATACCTCACATCATGTTGAAGTTGTTTCGACCAACACGAGAGAAGCGACTCATACATTAGATGGCTTGCTTTACCACGAAACAGATTTAGATATTGAAGAACACTTCACTGACACAAATGGTTATACAGATCAAGTGTTTGGTATGACGGCTTTACTAGGGTTTCATTTTGAACCCCGTATTAGGAATATAAAAAAGTCTCAATTATTTTCTATAAAGCCAACTTCAGAATACCCTGATTTATTAGGGCTCATCAGTGGTAGGATCAATATAAAAACCATTGATGAAAGTTACGAAGAAATTAAACGAATCGCTTATTCCATTCAAACTGGTAAAGTCTCAAGTTCGCTAATTTTAGGAAAGCTAGGTTCTTACGCACGAAAAAATAAGGTAGCTACCGCTTTAAGAGAATTGGGACGGATTGAGAAGAGTATTTTCATGATAGATTATGTGACAGATGATAGCTTAAGACGTAAGATTACCCATGGTTTGAATAAAACGGAAGCCGTAAATGCTTTGGCAAGAGAACTATTTTTTGGTCGCCGAGGTAAATTCATGGAACGTGATATTCGTCGGCAACTTCAAAGTGCAAGTGCACTAAATGTTTTAATAAATGCTATTAGTATATGGAACGCCGTCTATTTACAAGAAGCCTATGATTATCTAGTGAAAATAGATCCAGAAGTAACCAACTATATGAACCATATTTCTCCTATTAATTGGGAGCATATTACGTTTCTTGGTGAATACAAATTTGATTTGTTATCTATTCCCAAGAGGTTGAGAAAATTAAACATAGAAAAATAGAGAGTCGTCAAACGTTGATATTACGGGAATTTGTAATCCTTATCGATACAAATTTCCCGTAGGCGCTTGGGACCCCATAAAGAGGAGAAAGGCCAGACTACCAGCTGATCTTTCTCCTCTTTTTGTCATCACTTAATTACACGTTTTTAATCTTTTCACCAGTCAATCCCATCGCATTAATTGCCACGATAATTGTCGACATCGCCATGACCGCAGCACCAACGGCTGGGTCTAGAATGATTCCAATAAATGACAACACACCGGCAGCGAGTGGAATTGCGACAATATTGTAGCCTGCTCCCCACCAGAGATTTTGAACCATTTTCCGATTTGTGATTTTAGCCAAATCAAGAAAATGTAAAATATCGCTGGGTTCTGATTTAACCAACACAACATCAGCGGAATCAATGGCAACATCGGTTCCGGCGCCAATTGCAATTCCAATATCGGCCGCGGCAAGACTTGGTGCGTCATTTACGCCGTCACCAACCATGATGACGTGATTGCCCTTTGCTTGATAATCAGCAATAATCTTTTGCTTATCATCTGGTAATAGGCCTGCATGAAATTCAGTCAATCCTAGTAAGTTAGCAACGTGTTCCGCGGCTTTTGGATTATCGCCAGTGAGCATTACGGGGGTAATTCCTCGCCTCTGAAGACCACTAATTAATTCCTTAGCACCCGCTTTGATGGTGTCGCCTTCAGCAACCATTCCTTGAACTTGGGTGCCCTGCAATAGGAAGCTGACGGAATTACCCTTAGCAGCCCATTTATCAGCAGCGGCCTCGTCAAACCTGATCCCTTGCTTCGTTAAATAGTTACCATTAACAATCGTATAGTCAGTGCCATCAACATTACCGGAAATACCAACGCCCGGAATATTTTGAGACTTTTCAGCCGCAACGACTTCAATGTCCTTCGCTTGGGCTTCAGTAATGATTGCTTGGGCCAGCGGATGAGTCGAATTATTTTCAAGGGCGGCCAGTCGGCTTAATAACGTTGTTTCGTCAATCCCATCATTTGGAATCAATGCATTCACCGTAAATTTACCTTCTGTTAACGTGCCAGTTTTATCCAAGAGAACGTGGCTAACATGTTGACTTGCTTCAATGGCTTGGCGATTTCGAACTAATAGCCCATTTTGAGCGCCAATCGTAGTAGAACGAGAAACCACTAATGGAATCGCTAATCCTAATGCATGCGGGCAAGCAATCACGAAGACGGTCACCATGATCGTCATTGCAGTCGCCAATCCCTGGGGTAACCAGGCAAAGAAAGCAATAATCCCAACACCAAATGCCGCGTAAAATAGATACTTGGCAACTAAATCAGCTTTATCTTCTGCTTTAGATTTAGCTTGCTGGGCATTTTGAACCATTTTCATTACTTGAGAAAGATAGCCGGAGTCACCAGTACCACTAATTTTAACCGTTAGCGTCCCGTTATTGTTGGTTGCACCACCAATGACCTTATCGCCAACGTTCTTGGTAACGGCAGCAGATTCACCGGTTACCAGTGCTTCATTCACGGTCGACTCCCCAGCCGTAATAACACCATCGGCTGGAATACTCTCACCTGAACGCACTTGGAAAACTTGACCAACTTTTAAATCAGATACTGGCACTTCTTTTGTTTCACCATTATCTGTAACTAGATGGGCCGTCTTAGGCAACAGGGCCGCCATCTTTTGTAAGGCATCCCCAGCCCCCATCAATGCATTCATTTCAATCCAGTGTCCTAGAAGCATAATTAAAATCAGGGTTGCAAGTTCGAACGAAAAATCCATTACATGATTTGCCGGGTTCAAGAAGTTGTTGGCAATAAATGCGTACAAACTGTAGAAATACGAAACGGAAATTCCAAGGGTTACTAGCGTCATCATTTCAGGAGATTTATCTTGAATTTCCGCTTTAGCCCCCTTTAAAAATGGCATTCCGCCATAAAAGTAAAGTGCTGTATCAAACAAAACGATGATAATGCCAACAATTAGCGGTGAACTGAAACTAAGGATGGAAACGTTTAAACCCATGATTGGTGCTAACAGTAAAACTGGAATCGCTAAGACAACGGAGACCCAAAATTTAACTTTCAAATTCCCCATATGCATCATTGAGCCACCGTGCATCATCATGTCGGTCCCAGCCATATCCATATCACCGTGATTCATCCCACTCATATTCATAGTTTCGTGATTCATGTTCATTTGGCTGTGATCCATTTCGGCCATATCGTGGTCCATGTTCATTTGATTATGATCCGTTTCGGTCATATCGTGATCCATTTTCATGTCATCATGATCCATATGACTCATATTTGATTCATTATTTCCCATATTCTTAGCACTCATGTTTTTCATGTTCATATGGTCCTCTTTATTTGCCATGATTATCGACCCCCTAAAAATAAGTGTGCGTAGCAAAGCGGTTAGAAGCCGGAATATAAGTTCCTTGTGTGGAAATCCCCGGGCTCGGGATTTTTCCACCAGGTTCTTATATTTAGGCTTCTGCTTTGCGGAGCACCATGCCACTATATGAATGAGAATTACGACAAAAATTCATAAGTTTCCGCCATCAGAAATCCCAGATTCTGGATTTTTGTGCAGCAATCCTAAAAGTAAACAGAACACCACAGTCTTAACACGTTTGATCACCTGGCAAGCAGTTACACTGAACTTCCTCGGGCGCTGTTTTGGCCTTTTCAGCTAGAATCGCCTGTAAGTTCGCAATATCCGCCCGTGAGAGTTCCCTTGACTGAATAACGCCGGCAATTGTTGAACCAGCCCGCATCGCACACATATGGTCAAACAAATCATCTGCCGCTGCCGCCATTGATTCCTTCTCGCCAACAACCGGCTTATACGTGAATGGTCGACTGCCGCCATGCTGCGCAACCGCCTGTTTTTGAATCAACCTGTGAAGTAGCGTTTTGGTTGTTGAAGCTGACCAGCCTTCTAATTCGTTCATAGCATCGATTAGTTCACGACTAGTCGCATGTCCCATTGTCCAAATTGCTCTCATAACCATCCATTCAGAATCGGTGATGGTTACATTCTTTGCATCCTTCAATTGGCTTCCTCCATTAATTGAATTCTAAGTTTACGTTTGTAGCCTCTTAACACTTATTAGTTTACAACCGTAGTCACAATAATGCAACCTTTCTGCCAGAAAATACCATTACATTAAAAAAACGCCTAGATAATATTCCAGGCATGGTTTGATACGATATGTTAAATTAATGATCTGGGAATTTTTGGTTTTCTTGTTAGTATGGTGAAATGCCTCTTAGAACCTGTCTAGTATCTGCTGAATCTGGTAGAATTGTGGAAAACCGACTGAGGAGTTTGTCATGCCAGATTATCCAAGCAATATTTCTCGAGCGCAATTTGCGTTAATACAACCTGATTTAGAAAACTTCCGCAAGCATACAAGACCGCGTCATTATGATCTTTATGACGTATTCAATGCCATCCTTTATCACTTACGAAGATACCCCGAAAAACAAAACACCAAGCGAAACTAACGATGTCCTGGTGGTTTATACGATTGATAAAGATGAACTAGTCTTAATTGGCATTCGAGTCGGATCGCATGATCGTTTATTTCCTGGTCAAAATCGTTCTAAAAGGTATCGAAAAAATAACGAATAAAAGAAGCTATTTCTGGTATATAAAAATAAATAACCCCTAATATCTACATTATAGATATTAGGGGTTATTCTTTCAACGTTTTCGAGGGGGTATTTGTTAATTATAGACCCTGTTTATATGTGTGAAGATAATTTATCCATCATCTTGTCATAGCTGTCAACAACCTCATATGTTACTTCACTATTAGAAATGATTTTAAAATGTTGACGTGCGGCTTCGATTTTAGCATTTTCAACACCTTTTAAATTTAATTCGATATTTTCCGAAACACCTTTAGTTTCGGCAATGAAATAGACATGTTTGTGATCCGGTTCGTTCAAGACAACAGCCCAGTCTGGATTATATTTGCCAACTGGCGTATTTATATAGAAACCACCAGGCAACTTAACATACATTTCAACATTCTGTTCGACGTCTAGATCACTAGCAAATCTTTTTTCCACTTCAGAATCCACTCGAACTTTATCATATAGATGTTTTTTCGCATCAAAGACATTTTGCCCCATAATTCCTTGAATATCACTATTGGCAAATATGGCATCTTCATCCCATACTTCGTCTAATTTGTTGTAAACAATATGAGAAATAATATTTTGTGCTTTCACAGCGTTAATGATGTTGCTAATTTGTACAATGAAGTTTTCAGGATTTGATTGATATTTTGCGAATTGTTCAGGGTGGATACAACTTAAAATATATGCAACTGTTTTGCGAAGTAATCCTACATTTTGAGAAACTTCTCCAATTAAATCATATTTAACAGTATTTACCGGACTATATATATCAGTTGTTCGCTTACCATCTACTGTAAATATTGTCCCTGTATCAGTAGCTTGCATATTTCCTTCAGTGATACGAGCTTTTAGTGTTTTAACAGTTAATTTTTTATTGATAAGTTGAATCGACTTTTCAATAATTTCTTGATCATCAAAATCGACAGTATAGTAAGATTTACGGTTGATTTTTGACCATAAATTTTTAAATTCTTTACTTGCATATTTTTCACGATTTAATTTCAAAGTAGTTCGTTTATTCTCATTCTCAATCGGTAGATCTTTGAGGTTGTATACACTATTTATTAATTTTTGAATTGGAAGGGCGAATACTTGAAGCTCTTCATCTAAAACTTCCTGAATAGCCTCTAGTTTTTCTGTAGCTGATAGTTTTTGGTAAGTAACAGAAGTTTGCTTATTTTTTTCGATCAGTTTCCCTTTTTTTAAACAGGCCCATATTTCGGCTGCCTGCGTATTATCAACCACCATTTTTGCAGTCACTTGTCCATTGCTGTCTTCTACAACAAGTTCTCGCCCTTCAAATAATTTAGGTTCGATAAGTTTTGGTCTATTTTTAATTGCATCAGCTATTTCTGATTGAAGATCTCGAGCGAAGGATTCGTAGCTCTCGTTGGCGATAACAGTCAACACATTTACTTGTTGCACCTCGTTTTCACCCAAAGATTGTTCATCTTGGCGATCACCTTTTTGATTTACCGCTAAACGTAATCCACGACCGATTTCTTGTCGTTTTTTAATATCCGATGAAGATTGACGTAATGTCGCAATTTGGAAAACGTTCGGATTATCCCAACCTTCTTTTAGCGCTGAATGAGAGAAAATGAATCGAACAGGCTCTTCAAATGATAATAGACGCTCTTTATTTTTCATAATCAGGTCATATGCTGAAATGTCATCACTCGATTCACTACCACGTTTGATTTTGCTATCAACAGATTTTCCTTTTTTATCGATTGAAAAGTATCCAGCATGAACCTTTTCTGGAGATTCCAATTCACGTTCAAGATAAGTTCGATATTTTTCATCTAATAAAGTATCTGTTAATCGATCTCGTACAATATTTTCGTATTCTTCTTCGAAAATTCTTGCGTACGTACCTTTATGATCAATAGCTTCATAATCTTTATATTTGACTACTTCATCAATGAAAAATAAGGATAATGTTTTAATTTCACGCTTGAACAGGCTTTCTTCTTTAGCAAGATGAGAATGGATGGTCTCACGAATTTGTATGCGTCTTAAATCTTCATCATTGGTATTTCCAACAACTTCTCCAACAGATAATTTTTGTCCATTTGTAAACTCAACAAATTGATCTACAGCATTAATTTCTGAAACGACAAAGCCACTATTGTAAGATTCTATTTCCCCAGAAAGAGGGTAAATATTGTCTCCTTTATCTAACAACTTTGATGTCTTTACGACATTCCCTGTAGCGGATAACTTTTCAAATTGAATACGTGCTTTTAATGCTGGTTTCTCTTTAATAGCTTCGAGATACAGGTAGCCACTAGAAGCGTTTGAACCTGATATTTCAATTCCTTTCACCGCTATTTTTTTTACTAGATTTTTTTGATATGCATCCACAGCGTCCAATCGATAAACCATATTGTAGTTGTCCCGATGTGTCGCTGAATAATTAATGAAAAATAAAGGGTTAAACTTTGCTAAGCCAACACGTGTGGCATTCAGTTCGGCCTTTGATCCGTTTCCTAAAACTGATTGAGGTTCATCAATAATCATAATCGGATTCGTCGCTGCAATTACATCAATCGGACGGCGTCCACGGAATTGATCTAATATCATATCAATTCTTCGTGCATCTGCCCCACGTGCATTAAAAGCCTGCGTATTAACAATCATCACATTGATTCCAGCATCACTCGCAAAGGCTTCGATTTTATCCAGTTGACTAGAGTTATAAATAAAGTGACGAATACCGATGCCATATGCTTGTTTAAAGTGTTCGGACGTAGACTCAAATGTTTTAGCAACTCCTTCACGAATAGCAATGCTTGGAACGACAATGATAAATTTCGACCAACCATATTGCTTATTTAATTCAAGCATAGTTTTGATATACGTATATGTCTTACCCGTACCCGTTTCCATTTCCACTGATAAAGTCAAACTATCTTTCGAGTTATCAATTTTGGTATTTTTATCCTTACCACCAATGGACATCTTAACAATTTTATTATCCGTAAGTATGCCATTCTTTTTTTGCGTTGCTTGAATATTTTTTAAAAGATCACTATCTGATAATGAAATATCTGCATTTTTAAATCCATTAACAATATCTAAAGTAATGTTTTTTTCTTTCCCTATATCCATCATATAAGACATATTGGTTTGCCTAGGTTGGCCTTCAAAAATAGAAGTAATCGCTTCTACGGCATCTAGTTGAAATTGTTGATTCTTATACTGAAGTTTCATCTTTGATCCTCCAGATTTATTTGATAAGTTCGCATCAAATCACCTTCACTTTCGTATCAGGACTGATAATACGGAACTGTTCCATCACATTTACCTTTTGAGCGGACTTATCAAACGTCGATTCTTTAAAGACTGCAATTAAAGGTTTGAGTGTGGCAATTTGGCGTGTTAATTCATCTGTTAAGTTTTCATCAAAGTAGCATACTACTCCCGATAATTCACCTAAATAGTCATATTTGATAATTTTTTCATTGTTCATAGTATCAATCGTAATTGGTCGATTATATTCTAACGCACCATCTACTAACACGTCATAGAGTAAGTCATAATCCGAACGGTTATCAGAGTGATTATCAATATCTTGTAGCAAATCTACTTGATCGAGTTCACCAGCTGTTTTAAAGATATCTTCTTTTAAACCTGTTGAATCCACCTTTAGGGCACGGAAACCACTTGTATCACCAATTTCTTCAGCAGCACGGCGTATACGCTCTCTAGAAATTTGATCAATCGTAGTATATCCAGCTTGAAAAGCATTAGATTTTTTGTCTATTGATTCATCTAGTTGAGTTAATATGAATTTCCTGTTTGTATTCTCGTGTTTATTAAGATTAATAAGTGCATGGGCAGTTGTACCACTTCCTGCAAACATATCAAATACAATATCATCTTTATCAGTAGTTAATTTTAGAATATCCATCATAAGGTACAACGATTTTGGAAAATCAAATGTTTTTTCTCCAAGCAGACTGTCCAATATTTTAGTACCAAAATGATAGGCATGATACTCTTTTCTAATCCAATGAGTTTTGATAACTTGCTTTTCTCTCATTTTTTCAGAAATAACTATATTTCCTAAAATGTCATCTATAACAATATTACCCTCATTAAAAAGCTTAACAAAAGTATCTGGTAACGTTTTCCATGTACGTTCTACACCATTATCTATTATTGGTAAAACTTTATCATAATGCTCTATGGGATTCAAAGATACAGATAATCTATCCTCACTGACGTATATAGGATACCAAAAATTAGGTTTAGCCTCCCTTGTTGCATACTTCCCATCCGCCTTACGGATAAAATTTTTCTTTTTGAATTTCCCTTTTTCATCAGAAAAATTATATTCATTTAATTTTTCTGTATCTAATATGACATTGTTGAAGTTTGCTTTACTTTTATCTTTTGCATAAAATAAAGCAAATTCATTACTAGTTCCAAAAAATTTTTCTTGATTTCTACCTTCAGGTTTATGAACAACTGTAACTATTCCTATTCTATTTTCTTCTCCGAATATCTCATCGCCTAATTTTATTAAATTTTCAATTTCACTATCATCCATTGATAAAATCATAAACCCATCATCAGACAGTAAGTTTCTACCAATTTTGATTCTAGGGTACATCATTGATAACCAACGTGAATGATGTCGCCCATCTGTTTTAGGGTTACTTACGAGTTTATAGCCCCATTCTGATTCTCCTGTAGAATCTAGATATTCCTCAGCCGAAACAGAATAATCGTTTGAATATATCATGTTTGTTCCAGTATTATATGGTGGATCAATATATACAACTTTAATTTTGTTAAGATATGATTCTTGCAATAATTTCAATGCTTCAAGATTATCTCCCGTAATAAATAGATTCTCAGATTTTTCAAAATCTACACTTTCTTCCGGCTGTGCACGCAGTGTTTTAGTGGTTGGCGCTGCAGCTTCAAAATATGCTTTGGCTTTTCCATTCCAAGTAAAATCGTAACGTTCTTTTTGTTCTTCTGCTTTGACAAATAAATCACGTAATTCATTCAACAGGTCAGTATCTACTTGACGTGAATGAACATCAGATAAATTAATTTTTTCTGGTCTATCAGACATCTTTATTCTCCTTTTAATTTGGCTAATTTCTGTTCTAATGTGTATCTTTCTCTAGCCAATTCTTGTTTTTTATTAGTTTGGATAGATCTTTTAATCTGTGCATTGATTCGATCTATTTCTAATTCCAATCCATTGATTATCTGTATTTCATCCACTTGTTTCTTCAATGGTTTAGAGATATCCTCAATATCTAACAATTGACGCATAAAATTGTCACGAACCTCATCAATAGATAATCCTTTAATTTGAAGATGATTTTCTACTTTTTTAGAAATACATTGTCCTTGATAATACATTATAGCAAGTTCATCATTGATAATGAATAAAATCTCTTGTGGTATTTTAGAAACAATCTCCTTAATCACTCCTACATCAAATTCAAACATTCCAATACTAAATATCTCAATTTCTTGTATCTTTTTCGCAGGTAAATTAATCGTAGTAGGTCCTAATTTCCCTAACCAACGGATACGCTCAATCTTCGTAGCATCATCAAAGTTAAATCGATCTTTAGGAACAATACGATTCACAACTGCTTGTTTTGGAATCTCTATGATCATCTACTCACCCCTAACAACTAGAAAATCAATTAATTCAAAATCATTTAATCCATTTATATCATTCTCCAAAGCTGTTGTACCACCAGTAGTAAAGAGACTATCGATATCCTTTTCCTCCTTAACGCTAATCATGGAGTCAATTGCTTGATTAAGTAAATTCGAATACTTACTCATATCTTTCCCCTCAAGTGTTTCTATGTTAAATGATTGAACTAGGTTCTCAATCGGTACAGATTTTTCGCTGGATAGATACCTCATATCATCTAGAATTTTTTTAGGATTAAAATGATTCGAAATGATTTTACCATTTTCAGCGATATAGACTAAATAAAACGGATGTAATCGATTTTGTTTGTCTATATTCATAGCATTATTCCGATTTCTTAAAACAAAGATAACACCTGCTGGATGATTACTATCAGCCTTTGTTATCGCATGAATTCCATAAGGTTTTGCTTCGTAATCTCCGTATTTTTCCCTCAATTTTTGCAGGTCAAGTTGAAACTCGTTCAGACCTAAATCCATAATATTGACTCCACTTGACATATCCTCTAAATCAACCACTTCATTCTGTAACGTTTCTAGTTGTTTTTTCCGATACTCCATATCTGGATCTGTATTATCGATGGTATCCTCCCCTGTTGAGGATATAGCCACTAACTTTGCTCGGTTCTCAACCCGTGCTTTTAAATTAATATATTCATCAAGACTAATATCAGGCCAAAAATTGACCATTTGAATGTTATCATTGGTAGATCCAATTCGGTCAATACGACCAAAACGTTGAATAATACGAACGGGATTCCAGTGGATATCGTAATTGATGAGATAATCTGCATCTTGCAAATTTTGACCTTCGCTAATGACATCTGTTGCAATCACTACATCAATTTCACCATCTAAACCTAATGCATCACGATTTTTAGATTTGGGACTAAATAAAGTAAGCAACTCATTAAAATCGTTTTTTCTTCCTGGAATGGTTGACTCTGTTCGTGTTCCCGATATCAAAGCTGTATGAACCCCATCTTTTTGGATTAATTGATTAGATAAATATTTATATAAATAGTCTGCTGTATCAGAAAAGGCCGTGAAGATTATGACCTTTTTATTTCCTTTATTAATCGGATTCTCTATCTTTTTAAGAATTATTTCTTGAAGTGTTGCCATCTTTGTATCGTGTTCCGGAATAATACGATTTACAACATCCAATAGTTCAGTAAACACATACTTATCCGCTACTAATTGTTTTTCCCATGATTGATAATCCATATCTGCTAGATCAATTCTTAAGTCCTGTCCAACGGTAAACACATCATCTTCAAAATCATCTGAATCGCTTTTTACAATGCCATTTTTTGATTGTTTATACTCTTCAATAACTTGTAATTTCAAACGAATATTCTCTAAAATTCGTTCACTTGTTAATTTAAATGCATGAATAGAACTTTCAGCTCGTTTGAGTAAGTTCGTAATCATCAGCTGATTGCGTCCTTTTTCTCGATTTGCCCAACTTGAAGCTCCAGCTGTTGCCTGCTCTGTGTACTTCTCTATTTTAGAGGGATATACATATTTAAGCGGCGTATAAACTTCCAGATTTAGCAAATCGATAAACTGAAATAGATCATTATAGGTTATATCTAAGTCTGTTAATTTCGGACTTTCGTTAATTGGAGCTAATCTTTTTGGGAATTTCCCAATATCCGATTGGTCATAATATTTTTCTATATGTTTACGACTACGAGAAATAGTCACACTATCTAATAACTCAAAAAAATCAAAATCCAACATGTCAAGTAAATACTCCGTTGTGCGATTTTCAGTTTCCAAAGAAGACCAATCTTTAAAAGCTCGTTGAGCTTGACCAAAAATTTCTGTTACTGTTTTTTTAGTAGTCAAAGTTTTCGTAAGATTACTACTATCACCTTCAGATGCTAGCATCAATTGATTACGTAGATCAGAAAAATCGGTATTCACAGGAGTTGCAGATAACATTAAAACTTTTGTCTTTACTCCTAATTTAATAATTTTGCGCATTAGCTTTTGATAACGATTTTCTACACCTTCTTCTTTTTTATGTGTAGTACCCTCGCCATTTCTAAAGTTATGACTTTCATCAATTACGACTAAATCATAATTCTCCCAGTTTATCTTTCCTAAATCAATTCCATTACTTTCACCACGTTCGCGATCCATATCTGTATGAAATAAGACATCATACCGTAAACGATCTTCAGCTAAGGGGTTGTTTTTGTAGTTATTCTTGTAATTATTCCAATTATCTTTCAATCTTTTCGGTACTAAAACTAGGACATTTTTATTACGTGATTCATAATATTTAATGACTCCTATAGCCGAGAACGTTTTTCCCAAACCAACAGAATCTGCCAAAATAACACCATTGTGTTTCTCTAATTTACTAATGGATCCCAACACAGCATCCTTTTGAAAATCATACAATAATGACCAGATTTTTGAGTCTTTAAACCCTGTACGTTCATCAGGAATATAATCCTGATCTAAATCAGACAAAAATTCACCAAACAAATTATATAACGCAATATAGTAGATAAACTCTGGGGCATTCTCTTGATATGCAGCCGTAATATTATCTAATACTGTATTCGTGACCTCATCGACATAATCCTGATTATGCCAAACTTGCTCAAACGCATTTAAGAATTGTTGTGTATTTTCATTTTCAAATTTTGAAATATTATAAAAAAGCTTTTCACCTTTTGTTGTTCCAATTTCAGCGGTTGTAAATTCATCGAAAGGTGCATATACATTTATATTTCCTTTATTTTCCACGACCATGAAATTATCAGAACGTTGCCCAGAAATATTTGACTTAAACGTAACTTTTTGACGAATCCATTCTGCAGCTTCTTTAGCGATAGCCTTTTGAGATAATTCATTGCGCATTCTTAATTCAAACTCATTCCCATACAGCTGACTTTCACGATTTAGACGAGGAATAAAGAACTCTCTTTTTTCTTTCGGTGCTTTTTCTTTCGTAAATAGATCACTAGTAAATAAAAACTGAATTTGATCGACTTTTTCTAACTCTTTTTTTAATTCCTCGTACGCATAGATTGAAAATGATGCTGCAGCAATCTTTAACTTGCTCTGTGCTTTTAGTTCTTTTTTTAAATCATCCACTACACGTTCATCAATATTATTAAAATTTTTCATTTTCTCCCAACACCCCTTCTAAATAATATTTTTCCTTACTTACCAAATGGCCACCAACGTCGTTTTTTCTTATCTATCTCTATATCTTTGGGTTGGTTAACATCCTTGGATAAAGTAGCAGGTGTTGATTGAGTTGTTAATGATTTTAACTCTTTGATTTCTGCTTTGTATTCTTCTAACAACTTTTTATCTTGTAAGGCTAGTCGTTGTTGTTGGTCTAAAAGATTTTGTGTTTGCTTCTGTACTTCGATTAAATTATTTGCTTGGTTTTCATAATTCTTTATCTGGATATATACTAAAAAAGTAGACACAAAATCTGCTATACTATCAAGAAAGTAGACACTTTCAGAATAAGGAGA
This sequence comes from Listeria innocua, assembly GCF_028596125.1. Classification (GTDB taxonomy): domain Bacteria; phylum Bacillota; class Bacilli; order Lactobacillales; family Listeriaceae; genus Listeria; species Listeria innocua. Next base: position 26,448 of record NZ_CP117228.1, on the reverse strand, counting down.
GAACTATCCATGACAAAAGCCAGAAAACCTACTCGTTCCTTTGATGAGGACTTTAAAAAATCCATTGTCAAACTGTATGAAAGTGGGAAATCCCAAAATGCATTGGCGAAGGAGTACGGTATTGCCCTATCTTCGATAGCACGTTGGGTCAAGCAATTTTCGGAAGTCAAAATCGATGATGATACCATTCTTACTGCGCAACAAGTCAAAAAGCTTCAAAAACGGAATGCACAACTTGAGGAGGAAAATTTAATCTTAAAAAAAGCGATTGCCATATTCACGCCACACTCCAACAACGATTAAAAGCGATTTCTTTGCTTCAACATGATCACACCATCGTTCGATTATGCAGGGCTTTACAGGTAAATCGTTCGACGTATTACAAATTCATTCAACGACAACCATCGAAGCGAAAGCAAGAAAATCAACAACTCAAAAAATGGATTTTAGAGATTTATAGCCAAGCCAAAAAGCGCTTTGGCGCTGCTAAGATTCAAGTTGTTTTAAAGCGTGATTATGGCGTATCCATTAGTTTAGGTCGGGTTTATCGCCTACTTCGTCAACTTCAATTGCCTAAAATGTCCACCGTAAAACCAAGCTATCAAAAGAGAAAAGTGGATGAAGCACCTCATGACTCTTGTCCTAATCATTTAAAGCAAGCGTTTAATCCACCTGCACCTAATCAGGTTTGGACAACCGATTTTTCTTACATCCCTGTAGGAAAAAAAGGCTTTGTTTATTTATGCATTGTCATGAACTTATTCTCACGAAAAATCATTGCCTGTCAAGTCGCCCATAAGATCAATACAGATTTAGCTCTTCAAACACTGGAAGTTGCCTATAAACAACGGCGACCGTCTCAAACTGTCATGATTCACAGTGACCGAGGGTCACAATATACAGCCAAAGCGTATCGCAGATGGTTAGACGAGCATGATCTGCTCGCCTCTTATTCCAAAAAGGCTTATCCTTGGGATAACGCTGTCACCGAAGCCTTCTTTAAGTATATGAAAAAAGAAGAACTAGATCGGCGAGCTTTTTCTTCCATTCAAGATGTGCAATTAGCTTGTTTTGAATATATTGAAAGCTTTTATAATCGGCACCGTCCTCACTCGACTATTAACATGCTAACTCCTGAAGAAAAAGAAAATTTTTTATTTCAGCAATCAGTAAATGATTCTTTTTTGTGTCTACTTTATTGACATTGATCCAATTCATAGTACAATTACCTCCTATCATTTTCCACCACTACTTTCATTATTATACTTTCTTCGATAAAGTTCAATAAATATTATGTTATAATATAAAGGCAGTAGCAAAGTGAGAAAGATGGTGGCTAAATCCTCATTAGGGGGTGATGCCTATGCTTGAATGTATAGTTTTACTCCTGGAAAGGAGCTAGACTTGTCTGTGTTTGAAGCACTTACGCTGATGATCGCTTTTGCGACATTAGTCGTGCTGATACTAGGCTTTGAGCAAAAAAAATAACCATCTAACTCGCTTTTGACCGGGTGTGTTAGAGGGTTACTTCTTAATATATCTATGGTTACCGTCTTTTTAACGGTGCTACTGCTGGAGAGCTATGTTGAAGCATAGCTCTCTTTTCATTGTTATTATACCACAATAGCCATTTTAAAAACAATATTTTCTTCTTTCGTTATTTAAAGGCAAGACCATAGGATACTTTCCTCACGGCGTTCCAGCCACCACCGCTCTGTTCGGAAAGAAAACACTAGGAAAATAATCACGCTATGATGCGTTTTATTATATTTTATTTGTATATTCATTATAACTAGAAGTTTCACTCACTAGTCCCATAGGCCGAATAGTATCAAGAATCTCATACAACTGCGAAAATTGGTTAGCTGAATACTTCACAAAACGACCTGTAATTTCTTTCACTACATATTCCCCTGGAAAAAGCGTAATTGTACCATATCGGGTGTTTATAAGGAGTCGATTCCCCTTGGCTAAGCGTTTCATCTCATTTTCTTCACAAAAATAGGCGACTGCTTCCTGGTTAAATCCATCATAAAAAATAACTTGATCCGTCGCCTTTTTCTTGCAGCCTAATTGCTCTTCAGCGTGATAAACCGTTTCGCCAACCTTTCCAAACTCACTCTGGACAATGATTTGCTCTAAGTGATGGTAAGCGCCATGGTGCCAGAAATACACATGTTTCCAGTCTTCTCTTTCAATTCGATCATAAGACTTCATCACAATATCATCCAATGTCAAAAGCAAATTCAGATCTGCTTCTTGAAAAACTTTATAAATGAATATTCGATCGTCAATTGTTCTTACCCTAAGTATTAATGGGACCACGGCATATAGACCTTTCTTAAACAGCCAGCGCTTAAAGAAAAAGTCTGGGATATCATACCTTCGCTGTATCTCCTCTACAGACCAACCCATTCTCGTCAACTCATCAAACATCCGTTTACTAAACATCTTTTGCCAATGTAAGATTCGTTCTAAATTAGTCGCATTTAACGGATACTTGATATAATGCCATTTTAAGAGATCTTTCGCATGTCTCTTTTCTTCTGCCCGTATCTCATCCTTTTTTTGAAGCAGCTCCTGTTCCAACCTCCGGATCAGTATCGAACACGTTTCAATTTGTCGACATATCTCGCAAGTTATCAGCGTCCCTTCTTTATGATCTTCGTGTTCTTTTTCGTGCGTCTCATACAATTCGGCCAATAAGAAAATAGCAGATTGCTTATCATATAAGATATCTTCTACTGTCCTCATGCTTCTCTACTCCTTATTATCGACTTGTTCATCTTCCAGAACTTCTAGAATAAACAATTCGTTCATGTCCCGAATATGTAAAGATTGACAGATTCGTTCTAAATGAGTAATTTGGACACGTTGTCGACGATCATTGGCATACGCACTAATTTTGGACGGCTCAATATCGGTTCGCCTAGAAAGTTCTCCCATTGTCAGCTTATATTTTTCACAAATGCCTTTGATATTGATCCTGATACGCACATCTGGTTCCTCATATAACCGCAAATTATTCTACCCCATCTCCTTGATCTTATCTCCTATTTTATAGAAAACTTGCCGATACAGGTTTACCGATATAGACATGCTTATATCGGCTATAGATGGGATACCCATGTTAAAAACGATATTTTTTAGGTCTATTATTTTCTTTTACTTTCTGTGTTTGTTTCCTGTCTTGTAGCGGAACTTGTTTGGTCCATTCTTTTTCCAAATAACCGACAAAGTTTATCAAAGTAGAGTTCTGATACTTCGGAAGATCGAGCACGATCCCTTTTTTGTAGGCATTCATAAAATCTGAAATATATCTCGATGTCCGGGTATAAATAGGCCTAATTTTATTTTTCACTTCCCGATACTGGTCATTAGAGATGAAAGCTGTCTGAATATGTGTACTATCTTTGACAATGAGTGTATGACTATAATCTAGTCCAGCTTTAGGTCGATCTTTAGACGGTGTCGCTACACCATTTCGATGATTCAAATGACTTCTGAAAGGAATTAAGTAATGATAGTGGTCCTTTTGAATATCTAGATATAAATAAGTACGCCGCATTTGTTTTTCTGGATTTCCTGGATCAAGCATATTAATGAAATGGGGATTAGACTGAAAAAATTCTTTTTTCAACCGTACTACTTGATACTTGTATGGTTTATCGTTCATTCCTTGCAGCACCCTCTTATCCATAAAAAAAGACCCGTCTATTTTTAGACGAGTCTTTTTCTATAAGTTTGTAGGTTTTTTATTTTTTTATGAGAAGATCACCAATAAAACTTCTCGAATACGATTGGTTTTTTATTTTTTCTGTGAAGATCACCAATAAAACTTCCCTAATTTCCTTTATTGTACATCATGCAAACGATTTTCTCAAGTATCTGCAGCTAGGAAATCTATTGTGCTATTTTGGTTTGATAAACGTTTTTCGCTGTAACAACCAGCCATCGTACGACGAATATAACTGTTGCGCCAAGTAAAATACTTACCGCGATTTTGCCCACAAATAAAAAGAGAGGAATCACAATAGCAAGTACGAAGGCACTCATAAGTAATATATGCCAGGTAAAGTAGAGGATAATAAGGATTGTTACCGCAATCGCGATCGCATAAATAAACTTTGTGCCATTGGAACTCGCTTGAAATTGATCGCCTAAAAAATGAAGGAACGTTAAACATCCCTTTCCTAAAAGGGCTAGAATAATCATCCCTACTTGCATAATCCCTTCCACTATCCAATCGACAAAATGAAATAAACCTTGAACAACTTGCATCCCTATCTCCTCCTATTTTTAAAGAGCCATATCGAGGGCTAGCATTGCTTCCTCTTGTACCATATCGAAGTCATGTTCTAAAATATGGATGGTTTTTTCCCGTCCAATGGAGTATCTTTGCTGTCTTACCATTCCAGTATCTTCATCGCTGCAGATGATCATATATATTTCATCATTAATGATCATTTCAAGCTCCGCTAGGTACGCTTGCACCATTTCTATAGATAACGCTTGATCCAAACACATAAAGGTTAGATAATCATCCGAATCTCCTGCCACATCTTGCTCTAGTACTAGTATATCACGATTTCTTTGCGGTAATGTAACTATTTTATAGCGTTTGATCTCTTTTTTGTCCGTTGTTTGTAAAGGTGCTTCTTTTATAAGTGTGATCCCTTTCGACGGCATAGATAATTCCAGAAATAGGTCATGCTTATACAATGGCAGCATTTTTAAAGCTGCTTCTTTTTCTTTACGGTAAACCACTACTTGTGAGTTTAAAAGATGTACCATTTTCTTTCCCCCATTTCTTTAGATAATTTAGAAACTAATATGTGATTTGATTCTATCTTGTCAAAACCAGATTTTGACCCATATTCCATTGCTTCTACCTGTAGTGGAGTAAGGTTCATCACCTTATTCAGTCTTTCTGGAGGAACGGATCTGCCTAATGCAACAAAAGTTCCTATGATGTCTTTTCTGATGCATACTGTCCGGCCATGAATAGGATCGTAACTGTAGCACATATCTGGTAAATAACAACGAACATCCACGATAACGTCCACCTCGTTTTGCATACCCTTTTATACATTGTCTTTTGTATATGTTAATTATATCAGAATGTGGAAGACATAGCAAGCATTTACATTATCTTTCGCATATGATACTATTTTTATATATAGAACGGAGGGCACTTATGGAAAACAAAGAACTCCAGGATTGGATATACGAAAATTTACTTACACGACAAGAAGCAATGAAAATTACGAAACAATCAAAACCAGCCTTCGATCAATCGATCAGAACCGGTCTTATTCAACCCTTTTTTCAAAAAGGGGAACAACGTCAAATGATACGACTATATCTCAAACAAGATATAGAAGCCTATGCAGCTAGAATAGCCGAAAGACAGGCAAAGTCTCGAAACAGTAAAAACTAATGCACCTTGGCATTAGTTTTTTTGTGGCCAATCAAAAATAGTTGGTTGGCCAATATGCTTTTCTTGTAGAAGTGCTTCACGTTGACTAACTATTTTAAGTATTTGCGCACTAATTCGGGTCAAGGCTTCTTTGGATAGATGTCAATAAAGTAGACAGAAAAAAGGAATATTTTATGAAGAATCATTTAGAAAAGCAAGTTCTTTTAAATTAGGTGATAAGAAGTTGTTTGCAGAATGTGGTCTTTTTGAATTATAGAATCCTTCAATATACTCAAAACAAGCTAATTTTACTTCTTCCAAAGAGGAAAAATTTCGACGATTAAGTTCTTCTTTCTTCATGTATTTAAAGAAAGATTCTGTGACGGCATTATCCCACGGGTAAGCAAGTTTAGAATAGGAAGGGATAAGGTTGTATTTTTCTTGGACCTGCCGTAATTCTTGAGACAAATATTGGGAACCACGATCAGAGTGAAAAATAACCGACTGCACAGGATTTCTAGAATGAACGGCTCGCTCTACCGTATCACAAACTAATTTTGCAGTCATAGAGGCATAGACATTCCAAGCAATCACTTTTCGAGAGAAGATGTCAAGAATTACACAAAGATAAACAAATCCTTTTTTTACAGGAATATACGAAATGTCGCTGACCCAAATACGATTGGGTTGCTTGGAATGAAATTGCTGTTTCAACAGATTTGGACAAGTAGAAGAAACCGTCGGTTTTTGATAACGGAATCTTGGTTTTACGGTAGACATTTTAGGAAGATCCATGGTTTTCATTAGTCGATACACTCTTCCGATACTAATGGAAATACCATAATCACGCTGTAAAACTATTTTTATCTTGGCTGCGCCGAGTCTAAACTTTGTCTCGGTATAAATTTGTAAAATAATCCGTTTGATTTGTTGGTTTTCCACGGAACGAGCCGAAGGGATTTTGGATAAAAATTTGTAATAGGTACTGCGGTTCACTCGCAATACTTGGCAGAGTCTTACAATAGAATGATCGGTAGCTAACAGAGAAATAGCCTTTAATCGTTGCTCGAGTGTGGCGTGAAGATGGCAATCGCTTTTTTTAAGATTAAATTTTCTTCTTCTAGCAAGGCTTTCTGTTTTTGAAGTTCGCGAACTTGTTTGACAGTTAGCAGTTCGCCAGATTCCATTTGGACTTCGGAATAAAGTTTAATCCATCTAGAAAGAGCGGTTTGAGAGACACCATATTCTTTGCATAAAGCAGCTTGTGTTTTACCTCCGTTGTATAAATTTACTAGACTCTTTTTAAAATCTTCATCATATTTTTTGTAATTAGACATAAGCTGTAGTTCCTTTCGTTTTAGTGTCTACTTTATAAACAGTATACCATTAAAAAAACTGTCTACTTTATTAGTATATATCCAACTGTAGAAGTTGATGTTCATTTAACAGATGGAACGATAGGAAGGGCAGCTGTTCCTTCCGGTGCTTCAACTGGAGATCGAGAGGCAGTGGAACTTAGGGATGGGGGCGATCGTTTACAGGGATTAGGCGTGAAAACCGCAGTTCAGAATGTAAATTTGACATTAAATGATGCCTTAGTAGGGATAAGTCCATTTAACCAAAGAGAAATTGATCATAAAATGATTGAATTAGACGGAACAGCGAATAAAAGCAGGCTAGGAGCTAATGCTATCTTAGGTGTTTCAATGGCTGTAGCTCGTGCTGCAGCAAAGTCTGAAGCAGTCCCCCTATATCGCTATCTGGGTGGAATCGATTTAGAACTTCCTCGTCCATTTTTTAATGTCATTAATGGCGGAAAGCACGCAGATTCAGGTATAGATGTACAAGAATTTTTAATCACACCCATTGCAGCGCTCTCTTTTCGAGAAGGCTTAGAATCCATTGCGGATGTTTACCATACATTGAAAAAGCTTTTATCAAAAAGAGGATTGGCGACCTCTGTAGGTGATGAGGGAGGATTTGCCCCACGACTCGCTTCTACAGAAGAAGCTCTTGAAGTATTGGTAGAGGCCATAAAAAAAGCTGGATATAAGCCTGGAGAAGATATCGCGATTGCGATGGATCCGGCAGCAAGTGAATTTAGTGAAAATAACACTTATTACTTTGAGGGGAAACAACTATCATCTGAAGAAATGATCCACTACTACGAGCATCTCGTACAAGAGTTTCCGATTATTTCGATTGAAGATGGATTGTCTGAACATGATTGGGAGGGCTTTAAATTAATGACGGAGAAATTAGGAAATAAAGTCCAATTGGTTGGGGATGACATTTTTGTTACAAATCCAATTATTTTTCAGCAAGGAATAGATAAAGGGATTGGAAATGCGATCCTCATAAAGCTAAATCAAATCGGGACAGTAACAGAAACCATTGATAAGATAAATTTAGCTAGAAAAAACAATTATGCAACGATGATCTCCCACCGTTCAGGGGAGACTGGGGACACCTTTATCGCGGACTTTGCAGTTGCTATGCATGCAGGGCAAATTAAAACGGGTTCAATTGCACGGTCAGAACGTGTAGAGAAATACAATCAATTTTTACGGATTGAAGAAGAACTTGCAAAAATAAAGTAAATTTGTTAGGGTTTAAAGGGAATATAGTTAAATGAAAAATCAAATAGTGACGATCGGTTGAGCCTATGCTTCAAGTTCTGTTTTCTGGGGGGAGAAAACGTTCTTTACGCATAGGCTTTTTTCGTTTTAAGGAAGGAATGAAGGGTATGGAAAAAATTTATTTAGCGATTGCTCTTGTATTAGGTGTGTCGCAAATTTTTGGGGTATTGGCAAGTCGAATGGGCTTACCTAAAATAGTTGGGGAGTTATTAGTAGGTGTAGTATTAGGTCCTAGTTTGTTAAACATCGTTCAACCCGGGGAGTTTTTACATATCTTTTCCGAGATAGGTGTATTGTTACTGATGTTTATTGCCGGTATGGAAACGGATTTTAAAAAATTGAAGGCCAATTTAAAGCCGAGCATTATTGTTGCTTTATTTGGTGTTATAATTCCATTGGTTGCTTTTTTACTATTTGGAAAATATCTTCATATGGAGACTATGGAGTCATTTTTTGTCGGAATTATTTTCTCGGCAACTTCAGTTAGTATTACTGTAAAAATATTCATGGATAGCGATATACTTCAAACAAAAGTGGCAGCCATTGTTTTAGGCGCAGCGGTTATTGATGATATTTTGGCGGTCTTGTTGATAAGCGCTTATAAATCAGTAGATCAGTTAGCGACTGCAAATATCTTTTTTATGTTATGGGATTTGCTTCTTTCTAAAATACTTTTCTTTATCATGCTTTATTTATTCTATAAATTTGCATTACCATGGATAAAACGATACACGGAGAAATGGACGTGGTCCTTTTTACCAGTTACTATCACACTAATTATCTGCTTCTTTTGGGGATACTTTGCAGAATTAATGGGATTAAGTGCTGTTTTGGGTTCATTCTTTTTTGGATTAATGTTGGCAATCTCTGGAACCAAGCAGCGCGTAGAGAAAGAAATCGATCTGATTGCCAATTCCATTTTCATTCCACTATTTTTAACTTCCATCGGAGCAGCGATCACATTAGGTGATATTTGGGGAAATGTAGGTCCGATAGCACTTGGTACATTGCTGGCGATTATTACAAAACTCGGAAGTTGTTATATTGCTGCTAGAGCAAGTAAGTTAAGTCGTCCGGATTCATTTTTGATTGGTAGTGGTATGATGTCTAGAGGGGAAATGGCGTTAGTCACACTTAATATTGGGATATCGCTACATTTCATAGGTGAAGACTATTACTCTATATTCGTTGCGATCATTGTGATGACGACTATTTTGTCGCCCTTGTTTATTAAGCTTGCTTTGCCAAAGAGTTCTCATTAAGGAGTATTTGAGGGATATGGAAAAATTATCAAAGGAAATTATGTTGCAAGTGTTACTAACTTGCGAAAGTGAAAATGCAACGACTTGGGAACTTAGTAAAATGATTATTGACGTTGAAGGCGCCAATCGCTTCACGAAATCAGAGTTGTTAAAAGCGGTTTATACACTTGAATATCTAGGATATGTAAAAAGAATAAAGTATGGGAGCAGTGTACGATATACGAAAACCAATGAAGGAGTAAGGTTTTTGGATGAATTAAAGACACAGATAAAAGATAATCATAATGAAGATGCAAATATCAAACAATAAGGCTATAGTGTCAAGGGCCATATTAAAATGTTGGTTTTAGGCCACTGAAAATGTAGGTGAAAATCGTTTAAACGTTTTTACGATTTCACCTCTTTGTTTTCGCTATAACTCTTCATTCTATAAGAGGGCCCCGTAATTTGGATCAATTTAGAGTGATGGACCAACCGGTCCAGTAGCGCGTTGGTAAGCTTCTTGTTTCCAAATATTTCGGACCACTGGGATAGTGGGATATTGGTTGTAACAATCGTAGATTTTCTTTCATACCGCATATTAATCAGCTGAAAAAGTAAGTTGGAACCTTCTTTGGAGAAAGGTAAATAGCCGACTTCGTCGATAATCAACACCGAATAACCCGAATATTTTTTTAGCATCGTTTCGCTAGTTCCGCGCTTGTGAGCGCGGATCAAACGATTCACTAATTCAGTGCTCGTAATGAACAAACAACTTAAACCACGATCGATACATTCTAATCCAATTGAAACGGCTAAATGGGTCTTTCCAACACCACTATTTCCAATAAAGAGAATATTGTCATATGTGTCTAAAAAGCGTAATGTTAATAAATCCTGCATTTCCTTCTTTTTTATCCTTGGTTGAAAATCAAAATTGAAATCATGGAGTCGTTTGTGGTAGGGGAACATTGCACGCTTTAATACCTTTTTTTGACTTTCTTTTTTACGATAACTAATTTCTTGTTGGGTGAGCTCGAATAAAGAGTCTACAAGCGATTTATCACTTTTGGCAACCTCATCTAAATGGGCAGGTAGATTTTCTTTCATGCAAGATAAATTCAATTCGTTTAGTTGATTTAACAATTGATGGTAATGGGACATCATTTCCTCCTTATAGATCGTCATATGCATGTAAATTATCATCGACAAATCGCTCTAATTCTTCATCTTCTAAATATTTAAATACATCGGAACGCAAAATTTCAAGCGAGTCTTCGCGTTGATAATTAAGCGCTTTTTCACTTATAGGATGGGTTCGAATACATTTATCCCCATACCAAACAAATAGATTGTCCCTACGAATATCTAACGTCACTTCTTTCCCAATATATTTAACAGGAACAGAATATTTAGCATTTTGATATTGAACCATGGACTCCATCGATACCTTTCTCAGTAGACGTTTATTTCTAGAAACATAGCTGAGCAATTCTAAACGATGGATGGGAGCTAGTATGGGAAGCTCTTCCTTTAGTAAAACCCTCGGTTTGTTGTGGATGGCTTGTGAGACGGAGCCATTCAGATCTTGCATCAATTCATATATGATCTGTTTTAACTCTTGTACATCTGTAAATTCATAATTAAAGACCATTAAACGCTCAACTGTTCGGGCTAATGCTTCCACTTTCCCTTTTGTTTGGGGTCTAAAAGGACGACAAGCAATCGGATGGAATCCAGCATCTTTCGCAAATTGCCGGAATTTTTCATTGAAAACAGTTTGTGTGAATTGACTCTTACTACGGTCGACAACGGTTTTCATATTGTCAAACCAAATTTCTTGAGGAATACCGTTTCCGCAATATTCAAAGGCATTGACTAAACACTGAAAAACCGTCGGTTGTGTTCGATCAAAAGTGAGCTCTAAGTACTTCATTCTTGAGTAACCAAGAATATAGAGAAAAATATTGAAATAAAACACTTCACCGTCTCGGCTAACCATTTTAACGTTTTCTTTCCAATCTACTTGAGCAGAAAGACCGGGTGTGGTCTCAATGCGAATCGTTGCTTTTTGTACTTTTTCTTCCCGGTATTTACGACAATAACGTTTAATCGTTGTATAACTCCCTTTATAACCTTTTTTACCTAAGAAATAAAAGATAGAAGCTGCCGAACAATTTAATTCTAATTTATCACGAATAATTTCTTCAAAACCATGAAGCAAAGGAGGGACCGAAGGTTTTCTCTCTCTAAGCTTATCTAAATCCCCCGTCAATCCAGCTTCATAATAGCGTTTAACCGTTCGATAATCACAATTATATTGTTTGGCAAGGGCTGCGAAATTAGGATGAATTTCATTCATAATGTGTCGTAACACTCCTTCTAAGACATCTTTTCTCATGATTCACTCTCCTTGGATAGTTTCATGAAAAAGAATATCAGATTTGTCATGTACCTACATTTTTGATGGCCCTTTTCCTACATTTTAATATGGCCCTTTACAGCTTACTGCCCATTTATCTAATTCGACCAACCAATCTTGGTTCGCTTTTGGCACACATTCAATGACCTTTTATCCACCATACATGCCAGATAGCTTCAATTCCCCTAAGACTTTTTCTGGATGATTGTAAAAATACGTGTTAATTCTTCCTTGACTATCTTGAAATCCTGTTGTTTGCACCCATTCTGGAATATCTTCCACCACAGATCGTTCTTTTTCTAGCTTTTGAAGAAGCAGGATATCAGTGGTTGCTTTTGTCCCACCCAATCCGGAAAATGCTGTATTTGGTAACCTTACCGCACTTATTAAATCAGCTCGTTGCGCTAAATAATGGCGCGCTCGACTATCTTTCTTATCCATTGTTCCTTTGCTGGTAACAAAAAGAATGTATCCTCCTGGCTTGACGAGATCTAAACTTTTCTCAAAGAAATAATCATGGATCAATTTATGCGGATATCGTTTGGATTTATCGGTCACATTAAAGTCATTAAAAGGAATATTCCCAATCGCAATATCAAAGGTATTAGATTGGCTATTCATTTCTTCAAAGCCTTTTAATTGAATAGCTGCTTTCGGGTATAATTTTTTTGCTATTCTACCGGATAACTTATCAATTTCCACACCAGTTAAAGAAGCAGTTTGATAGACCTTAGGCAACCGACCAAAGAAGTGACCTATCCCCATCGATGGTTCCAAAATTTTTTCGGGTTCTACATTTAGGCCTTGAAGAACTTGGTACATGCGATCGATCAAAGCAGGTTCTGTATAGTAGGTCGTTAAAGTTCCTTCAAATGCTGCTTGATATTCTTCAGGTGTTAGTAACTCCTTCAGTTCGAGATATTCTTTTTGAAACGCTAGCTTGTTTTCATCAAAAGCATCCGCAAGTCCACCCCAACCGGAGTATTGCGCTAATATATTGCGTTCTTCGCTATTAGCGAACCGATTCTCCGTTTCTAATCGATGCAGCAAGCGAATGGCTGCAATATTCGCTTGAAATTTAGCTTTTGGACCGCTTGGAAAGGTGAATGTATCCGCAAAGCGAAAGTTCTCTACCGATTCTTCCTCATTATCATCTAAATAAGAAATTCCTGGATCTTCCATGTAGTTTGTTTCTTCTGCAAATAAATCGACTTGTTCTCCTCGCTCACTGACAGGCATAAAAAAAGAACCTGGTCGCTCAGATTCTTTTACTTCTTCTACTATAGTTGGTTCAGAATGATCTCCTCTGCTTGCATCCGAAGCGATTTCAGACGCTTCGCTCTCGCTAATGGTTCCATCTCGGGCGGTAAGCTTTCTTTCGTCACGAGTTTCTCGTAATACTGGTTGATCTTGTCTTGCACTTGAATTTCCATTCGTTTCACTTCCTGAAGATAATTTCCGTTTAACTTCCATTTCATCACTTGAAGCGATTTTTCTTTCTCCCATTTCAATTGGATCAGCTTCCCGATCTTTCCAATCGACATCATTTCTTCTGACGTTTCTATCTCTGGAAGCAGGTTGCCATTCTCTTCGCGATAACTCATCTTCAAATTTGATTCTGTCATGGTAAAGCACCCTCTCTTTTTTCAGTTCATTATTTAAAATGCGTTCCACATCTTGTAAAAATTCCTTTGCGGTTAAATTGGCAAAATGTTGTATCTCCAGTAACGTATTATCTCTTTTCCCAATCTGTAAAACGCTCTGTACATCTAGTAGTAAATCCTCTGGTATTAGTGTATTTTTTCGTTGATAGATGATATACGCTGCAACCACTTCAATATCTTTTACAAAAAACGGATGAATCTGATCACCTATTGGTTTTTGATAGGAAGCTATTTTTGCGTGAATGCCATCTTCCCAATTGACAAGCGTACCACTCTGTTTTTCATATGTGTTCCAATATCGAAGTAAATCATTTTTGTCATTATCAAGTAACTGCCAATCAAATACCTGAAGGGGTTCTCCGCCTGTTTCGGATATATCAAAGACATACTTTCTTTGTTGTGTCGTGTAATCAAATAGAAGCGCTGCAGTAGATCCGTGTTTCACAAACCGACCAAGCTTTTTCCAAATATCAAATGTCGCTACCATGTGGACATCTTGTTTTTGTGCATATAAAAGCAGCTGTTCATCAAAGCTATATTTATGCACCCTGCTGGCGAAATTCAAAAATTCGATGTAACGGTTCTCATTGCTCGTAATTTCCTTCATCGTTCCTTCGTAAAGTGTGGTAAGTGAAGGTCTTTTTTTCTTTTTTCTAGTTTCTTCGTTCATGTCTTATGCTCCTTCTTGCTGACTCCTTCTTGCTCTCATCCATTTTGAAATGCTCGTTTTGCCTTTATAAATGATAATAAAAACAATCGTAAGTAGAAAGGTAGCTACAACGATTGTCAAAAAGGCTTTGACAAAAAAAGCCATTAAAGGGACCAAAAACAGCGTAGCTACTGCGACAATAATAAAATAGCGAATGATAAATACGACAATCATACAAGCTAATATAGTCATAACCGTCCACCATGCCCATTTCATCTGACCGCTTGCTTGATACGCATGATATAAAGCAGTAAATACGTTTTCAATCACAAGTAAAATGCTTGTAACAATGATACTAACTAATTCTCCAAAGAAGTAAGCGATCCGATCACATATATCTAAAAATCCTTGTATGATAGACATTTGTCTTCACTCCTTTTCCTATAAAAAGGAAATTATATTTCTTAAATTCATAATATACTTATTTTATTTCATTTTCAAGTGATAATTACATTCTTTTTTATAGAATAAGGAAATATCTTTTCTTTTTAGAAATTTTTGTTATACTTAAAACGTTAAATAAAGGAGGGAGCACCATGACTATTCAACACCAATTTGCTGAAAATCTTTCGAGATTAAAAAAAGAACATGGTCTCAAAAATCATCAAATTGCTGAATTATTAAACGTTCAAACACGAACCGTCGCTTACTACATGAGTGGTGAAACAAAACCAGATATTGAAAAGCTGATCCGTCTTGCCACTTACTTCCATCTATCGATAGATGAATTAGTCGGTTATGTTCAGGAAGACAAAGTATGGAACGATTTGTCCCTAAAGCAATGGTTACTATCCCTAAATTTGAGAAGCGAAGAAGAAATCGCGAAAATTAAAATATTGGTTGATACCGTTGAAACTTTGTATCCAAATTAAAAAAGAACCCCCCCGATACCAGGGAGGTTCTTTTTCTTATCTTTCTAGATCCTCTATACTTTTTTCTACCTCTCCTAATTGCAAGGCTTTATTCTCCTTAGCTGCTTGATTTTTAGCTGCAAGGTTTTGTATCTGTGCTTCCGTCACACCATAAGCCTCCATTTTTTCTTTTGTAAGCACGATACCTTCACTGAAGTAGTCCAACTCGAAGTTATTTTTACACACAACTTGAATTTGTTTATCTGTAAGGACTTGATTTTTCGCTTTCAATATTTTTTCTGTCTCTGGAACTACAATCAAAACTCCCACACCTTCAGCCGCAACTTTCATTACCTCACTTCGTTTTAGTTTTGTCAGTTCTGGCATGTCGATATTATCAAAGTAATTGGAAATCACTTGATGGTCGTCCCCCCTCACTCCCTCATAGGTGGAACTTGTCATTTTACCATTGGGCCATAAGTGCATCGCATTTTTCATGTTTTCGGTATAATATTGGGAAGTATCTTCCACATATTGATCTAATGCTTCTTGGTTAAATAATGGATGTTTTTCTTCTTCATATTTCATTGTA
The DNA here is from genome assembly GCF_028596125.1 of Listeria innocua. GTDB lineage: Bacteria > Bacillota > Bacilli > Lactobacillales > Listeriaceae > Listeria > Listeria innocua. The sequence goes on along the minus strand of NZ_CP117228.1, from coordinate 10,911 downwards.
TTTACCACTCCTTTTATAATTTGGCACAAAAAAAAGAACTTCCTTTTTAGGAAGTTCCTAGCTATCTAATTATTTTTGAAAAAAACTCCTCACTGACGTAAGGAACCTTTTATCGTTCTAAATCATCCTTTTGCTTTTTTGGCAACTGGATTTGTTCTTTTTCCGTAGATCTAAACTGATCTACCCGTTCTTTTTCTTGAGCCAGCTTCTGTTGCGCAAATGTATGGAAGCCCGAAACATCTTGATTGGCTAGATACGTCATGTAGACCGCCTTTTCTTCTGCCTTGATAATCAATGGTGGAAAATCATTTTCCATCAATAAATAATTCATCACCATACGTCCTGTTCGTCCGTTTCCATCACTGAATGGATGGATACGTTCAAAGTCAATATGGCTTTCCAGAATAGTTTCTAACTTATCATCTTTCGATGGTTCTTTCTCCAAACTTTCTTCATGCGTTCCTAAACGGTAATTGACATTATCTACCCATTGTTGCACGAGTAAGGGGGTCTCTTGTGGACTCGCCGTCTGGAAATCTGCACCAAGTATCGCATTGGCACTCGCTTTGAACTCGCCATGATCATACTGCAGTCGATCCGTTAAATACGCATGGATCTGTTTGATTGTTGGAACACTGATCGGTCGTAATGCTTCTATCTCTTCCATCACATAATCAAAGGCTTGTTCATGATTTTTCACTTCATAAATTTCCCGAAGATCGTAACTTTCTTTCCCCGTCACTTTATTATGCAAGATAATAGATACCGTGTCGGCGAGCGATATCGTATTCCCTTCAATCGCACTGGAATGGTGGGCTAAACGTACCAATACATCTTGTAAATATTCGTTAGGAAACCGTTGGTTTGTATGCATTCTTCTCACCTCCTTTTCATTATAGCGTAATCCCAAGCGTTGTACATGATTTTAGGCTGCTTTTATCCTCTGGATGCAGCACGCCTATCCGAACCATCCCTTTTATTTTCACTGGAATAATCAACCGAATGTCCACAAAGGTTGGTTTGAAAAGCCCTTCTTCGATCCACCTCCTTAAAGGGATTCCCTTAGGCTTTGTTGTCATTTTATGACACCAAGCAATTTCTTTTTCTTTATCAATCTTTAAAACTACTACCGGTCTAACTTTCCTGTTCGTCTCTTCCTGATACATCACCGTGGTCACACAAATGTCGTCCGGTTGAATTAAGCACGTTCTCCGCTTTGAGCGTGCTTTCTTGTTCGCTTTATATTTTTTTTGCATCCAATATCTCCTACTCTCTGTCCATTGATTTTTCTCTTTCCATTTCCTGCTCTAGTTGTTCAAATGCGCGATCATTTTTCCATTTTTTGTACGAATTATCTAATTCATAATCCATCTTTTTCAACTGATAGATCACCGACCCCCGTCGCCGGCGATAACGGGCAATTTTATCTTTTGGAGTTAAAGACCCTTCCTTTTTTAAATTTCCCTGCTGATCTAAATAATGATGATCTGATTTGGAATGATTGAAACGCTTATCATAATTTTTAACTTCTTGTAGCACTTGATTTCCTAGCTGCTTGTATAATTTTTCATCCTTACTTTCTAAGTAAGTGTGAATATTAAATTCTGTTTTTTTACCATAGGCTTCTTGTTGTAAGTTACCTTCATGCTCCCATGCTTTTTGGAATACTTGCATTTCTTCGGGATGGTGTTTCGTTAAATAATTTGTCGTGATCTGATCTACAACTTTTTTTGCTGGATGTTTGTTTAAATTTCCATAATTCCACTGACCAGAATGTTTTTTATACATTTGATGTAGCTCAAGAAATAAGGCCTCATTTTCATGTGATCGAATCACTTCCTTCGACGCATGAAGTGGTGTAAGAAGTTGTTCTTTTGCATAATCATCGATCCGTTGGTAAATGCTTCCTCGCTGTGCTATTTCACTATAAACGGTACTACGTACGGCTCTTCTAGTTGCTGGTGCCATACGTCCATCTCTTACTGGCTTCCCGTCCGTTCCTTTTTCCAACTCCGGCCGTCTTTTATTGGAATAAAATTTACGTGTTGGGGTTGGTTCAGTAACCGAGATATGCACATGAAAATGTTTTGTGTTTTTATGGATCGCTGCTAACCAAATCGCACTGCCTTCCATGCCTTCTTTCCGCAAAAAACTTTTCATCGACGCACTAGTTACTTGCTGCAATCTTTTTTCGTCAAGCATTCCTATCTTCGGATCATAAATACCTTGTTTAGCCAACCACTCGTTATCAAAACTGATAACATGCTGGAACATAACGCTGTTATTTTTTTCTGCAGTTTGGAACGCATCTTTATATTTTTTCTTTTCAGCTTGTGTCAACTTCGGTTTTCCTTCTGTAAATAAACCAGATGTTTTTTTCGGATTTCCCATATAATCGATATATTTTTTATTCCGTTCTTTTTCCTCTTCCGTACGCTCTTCTTCATTACCAATCATGCTAAATTCTTTGTAATGCTCGTTTCGAACGGCTTCATCACGATCAATATATTTGATATAGTTTGACCAGTATTTCTTCGACTTATTTAATGGACTGTTTGGGACAATAAATTTCGTCGCTAAAACAATACCGGCGGTAATCTTACTCATGGATCGGCTCCGGTACTACTGGAACATTTTGTTTTTTTCTGCTCGCTTCTTTCTTTTGATCACGCATGATTTTAAATCGACGTTGCACTTCTTCTTCTGCTTTCCCTGTAATAAAATGTTTATCTTTTTCGATTGGGAAGAAAGCTTCTTCTGGTTCGTGATTGAATAAGAAGTAGTTGTTTAACATTTCTTTGACAACTTGTGTGCCTTTCTCAGCATTATTCACACCTAATCGAATTCGATCAAATAATTTTTTTGAATCTGCATATTGATCTCTCATCACTTCAAAGATTGCTTGTTCCCTCTCTTTTTCCGAAAACATATGGATGATAAAATTAATTGTTTCAGAATCAGATCTAAGTCCATATCTTTTTTTTGCTTTCATCATAATTTCTTTCGATTCACTCTTCATATCAAATTCTTTTCTAGCCATGTTATATCCTCCTATTCACGAATTTCAGTTAATAGTTGTTGTACATTTTTTGTTAACTCAAAGACTCCCATAGACATTTTTTGGAAAGCCTCTTCTTGTTTTCCAATAAGATGATTGGTTTCTTCCAATGCGGCGATGCTTGTCAAATACTGACGCAAAAAACTTTCGCGAGACATCTTTTTTTCACGAGCCATTTGATCCAATTGCTTCACGACAGCTGCATCCAGATCACGAATTTTTATTTCTGCCAAATAATTCCATTCCCTTCGTTTAAAGACCGCACGATCTCGCTTACAGCGAATTCGTACTTGGTCGAACCCGGGTTCCCCGGTTTCTTTTTTATTTTAAAATCAAGTGCAATGATTCTTTTAAACAATGAATAATCTATTGAGATTATCCACTGTCTAAAAAGAGTTATCCAAATTTACGAAGTAAATGGATAAGAGCATAATGTGTTTTTGCCCCCAAACAGTGTTTGGAGGCTCGCCAGAGGCGAGGAAACGGTGGGGTCATGCTGTAAGCTTTTTACGGTGGTTTTACCGTAGGTCTTATTTCCTTACTTACGGTGGTTCCACCGTATATCTTTAGCCTACAACCGGTGGTTTTACCGTATATCCTAAGACATGCTCCCGGTGGTTTTACCGTAGCTTTATTTACCTATCTCGATAAGTGATTGGATCTGGTTCTTCATCGCTTTTATTTGTTCTTCCAAAGCAGCGATATTCGCTTCTTTACTCGATATCGAAGATTTATTATCATTGATAGTGTCATCCAAGCTATGGATTTCATAAGTGATATTAGTCTGTTCTTCCGGTGTTTTGTGAGTTTTGCTCGCCTCCAAATCTTGTTGCTTTTCATGAATAATCTGTTTTTTTTCTTCCAGCTTTTTGATTTGCATATCTTTCTTCGCTATGTTGTTTTCTAAGAACATTATTTGAAAACGGAGTCCTTCTTTTTTGTAGGCAAACGTTGTTTCACTGGTCCAGTTTTTCACTTTTTTCAACTTACGATAATCTCCGGAGAAGCCACCCATTTTTTCATTATCATCACTCTTGCTGATTGAAAATGTTTGAAGCGCAACTTCGTTATTTTCTTCATTAGCATCATCCACATAGACAACCATTTTTTGAAAATTCTCCGGTAAGTCGCTGACTTCTACTACCAAATATCGATCATCTTGATACAATATTTTGCTGTGAATTTGTGTATTTTCATAGTCCTCTTTTTCTAAATCACGCATCACAAAACTTACTTTATACAGGTTGGTATAAGTGTCAGTTGCGTTCGGATCAATAAACATTTTGATGCGCATGGACTTTTTATTTGGATTGTATTTCCAATCTTGCAGAATAAATTTTGTGCCGTTAATGTCCACTTTCTCTCCAATCTGACTTTGCTGAATCGGGGAATAATCTCCCCACCAATAATTAGATGATAAGAAAAATACAGCTAAACAAGCCGATAAGATAATCCCGATTTTAAACCGAAGAATTTTGTTTGTTTGAAATATTTTTTTATCTTTCTTATTCAAATTTTGAATTTTTTCTATCCAACTTCCTTCTTCCATAACTAGGCCTCCGTTGTTTGTTGAATCGATCCTAAAGCGGTGTAATTCGTCATGAAGTAATCCTCTTTTTGTTTTTGTAACGTTACTTCCGCTAAAAAATAGGACTTGTTTTCAAATGTTTTTGTATGATATTCTAGCTCCATTTTGATAAAAAAGTGGAGTGGCTTTTCACGGTCTTGATAAACCGTCAGACCTGTTAGTTTATTTTCAAATTCAATATTGTGGGAAGCCGTTTCGACTTCAGATCCAGCACCTTTCATTTCTTGAAGAATAGATTCATTTGCCATATTTTCTATTCCATCAAATCTTTTTCCATAATCTTTTTCCGTATAATTTTGTATTTCACCAAAAAATTTATCTAAAAAAAGATGGATTTTTTTGATCGGAATCATCACTATTTTGTAAACTTCTTTCTTTTAAAGTGATATTTTCTTCGTTTCTATTTCGTAAATTTATATTCATTTTTTTAATTATCTCTCTCTGAGTAACGACCTTACTATTAGCTTGCACGTACAAAAAACAAAATGAAATAATCGATAAAAGTAAAATAGTTAAGATAAATATGGTTAACATTCTCTTACTTGTTGTCATTTAATAAACTCCTTTTCAATTAAATTCTGCCACTCTACCAAACCCATATAAATGCGCTCTCCAGTAGCTATTATTTATCGAACTGTAATTAATTTTGTTTCCACTTGCTTGAAAAACATTGCCATCTCCCAAGTAAAAAGCAACATGTGTTACTGGCCTTCCTGCATTATAGGTCTTTGTGTAAAAGACAAGATCTCCTGGACGTAATTCACTTTCTTCAACCCGTTTTGTATGATCATATTGTAAAGGGCCATATTAAAATGTAGGAAAAGGGCCATCAAAAATGTAGGTACATGACAAATCTGATATTCTTTTTCATGAAACTATCCAAGGAGAGTGAATCATGAGAAAAGATGTCTTAGAAGGAGTGTTACGACACATTATGAATGAAATTCATCCTAATTTCGCAGCCCTTGCCAAACAATATAATTGTGATTATCGAACGGTTAAACGCTATTATGAAGCTGGATTGAAGGGGGATTTAGATAAGCTTAGAGAGAGAAAACCTTCGGTCCCTCCTTTGCTTCATGGTTTTGAAGAAATTATTCGTGATAAATTAGAATTAAATTGTTCGGCAGCTTCTATCTTTTATTTCTTAGGTAAAAAAGGTTATAAAGGGAGTTATACAACGATTAAACGTTATTGTCGTAAATACCGGGAAGAAAAAGTACAAAAAGCAACGATTCGCATTGAGACCACACCCGGTCTTTCTGCTCAAGTAGATTGGAAAGAAAACGTTAAAATGGTTAGCCGAGACGGTGAAGTGTTTTATTTCAATATTTTTCTCTATATTCTTGGTTACTCAAGAATGAAGTACTTAGAGCTCACTTTTGATCGAACACAACCGACGGTTTTTCAGTGTTTAGTCAATGCCTTTGAATATTGCGGAAACGGTATTCCTCAAGAAATTTGGTTTGACAATATGAAAACCGTTGTCGACCGTAGTAAGAGTCAATTCACACAAACTGTTTTCAATGAAAAATTCCGGCAATTTGCGAAAGATGCTGGATTCCATCCGATTGCTTGTCGTCCTTTTAGACCCCAAACAAAAGGGAAAGTGGAAGCATTAGCCCGAACAGTTGAGCGTTTAATGGTCTTTAATTATGAATTTACAGATGTACAAGAGTTAAAACAGATCATATATGAATTGATGCAAGATCTGAATGGCTCCGTCTCACAAGCCATCCACAACAAACCGAGGGTTTTACTAAAGGAAGAGCTTCCCATACTAGCTCCCATCCATCGTTTAGAATTGCTCAGCTATGTTTCTAGAAATAAACGTCTACTGAGAAAGGTATCGATGGAGTCCATGGTTCAATATCAAAATGCTAAATATTCTGTTCCTGTTAAATATATTGGGAAAGAAGTGACGTTAGATATTCGTAGGGACAATCTATTTGTTTGGTATGGGGATAAATGTATTCGAACCCATCCTATAAGTGAAAAAGCGCTTAATTATCAACGCGAAGACTCGCTTGAAATTTTGCGTTCCGATGTATTTAAATATTTAGAAGATGAAGAATTAGAGCGATTTGTCGATGATAATTTACATGCATATGACGATCTATAAGGAGGAAATGATGTCCCATTACCATCAATTGTTAAATCAACTAAACGAATTGAATTTATCTTGCATGAAAGAAAATCTACCTGCCCATTTAGATGAGGTTGCCAAAAGTGATAAATCGCTTGTAGACTCTTTATTCGAGCTCACCCAATAAGAAATTAGTTATCGTAAAAAAGAAAGTCAAAAAAAGGTATTAAAGCGTGCAATGTTCCCCTACCACAAACGACTCCATGATTTCAATTTTGATTTTCAACCAAGGATAAAAAAGAAGGAAATGCAGGATTTATTAACATTACGCTTTTTAGACACATATGACAATATTCTCTTTATTGGAAATAGTGGTGTTGGAAAGACCCATTTAGCCGTTTCAATTGGATTAGAATGTATCGATCGTGGTTTAAGTTGTTTGTTCATTACGAGCACTGAATTAGTGAATCGTTTGATCCGCGCTCACAAGCGCGGAACTAGCGAAACGATGCTAAAAAAATATTCGGGTTATTCGGTGTTGATTATCGACGAAGTCGGCTATTTACCTTTCTCCAAAGAAGGTTCCAACTTACTTTTTCAGCTGATTAATATGCGGTATGAAAGAAAATCTACGATTGTTACAACCAATATCCCACTATCCCAGTGGTCCGAAATATTTGGAAACAAGAAGCTTACCAACGCGCTACTGGACCGGTTGGTCCATCACTCTAAATTGATCCAAATTACGGGGCCCTCTTATAGAATGAAGAGTTATAGCGAAAACAAAGAGGTGAAATCGTAAAAACGTTTAAACGATTTTCACTTACATTTTCAGTGGCCTAAAACCAACATTTTAATATGGCCCTTGACAGAAAACCATGGATCTTCCTAAAATGTCTACCGTAAAACCAAGATTCCGTTATCAAAAACCGACGGTTTCTTCTACTTGTCCAAATCTGTTGAAACAGCAATTTCATTCCAAGCAACCCAATCGTATTTGGGTCAGCGACATTTCGTATATTCCTGTAAAAAAAGGATTTGTTTATCTTTGTGTAATTCTTGACATCTTCTCTCGAAAAGTGATTGCTTGGAATGTCTATGCCTCTATGACTGCAAAATTAGTTTGTGATACGGTAGAGCGAGCCGTTCATTCTAGAAATCCTGTGCAGTCGGTTATTTTTCACTCTGATCGTGGTTCCCAATATTTGTCTCAAGAATTACGGCAGGTCCAAGAAAAATACAACCTTATCCCTTCCTATTCTAAACTTGCTTACCCGTGGGATAATGCCGTCACAGAATCTTTCTTTAAATACATGAAGAAAGAAGAACTTAATCGTCGAAATTTTTCCTCTTTGGAAGAAGTAAAATTAGCTTGTTTTGAGTATATTGAAGGATTCTATAATTCAAAAAGACCACATTCTGCAAACAACTTCTTATCACCTAATTTAAAAGAACTTGCTTTTCTAAATGATTCTTCATAAAATATTCCTTTTTTCTGTCTACTTTATTGACATCTATCCATTCGGGCGGTACTTCGTATCCTGCAACAAGTCAAACAGCATAAAAAATTCCTTAGATGTATAACACATCACTTCTTTCAAGCTATTTTTGACAACATACATACCTGGCTTGATCGCTGTTTGTACACGCCCCTTGACCAATAATTGCACAGGTTTGCCTTTCTTCACTTTTTGAGCTCGATGAGGCTGAACAAAATTCACGATCTGTCCCCCATTATTGCCACCATACCGAATAACCTTATATGTCCCAACTGGGACACAAACTTCCGCAGCTTGTGTTTCTAAAACCGGTTCTAAATGCGCTAATAACCCAAGGACTACTTCCTGCTCCAATAACCCCAGCGTTGTATAGCTATCAGCTCCATCCAGTGACACATAAAATGATTCCCATTCATCGCCAGGAATTTCAGTGATCGAACGTGCTTGGATTCCTGCTTGTCTTAAAAGATGCCGCAAATCCCTCTGCTTGAGCGCCTTATAATAATACTTCCCTTGCTCTTTAGTCGTTACCTCAAAAATACTTGCTGGATAACTCGCTAAACCATGTAACATCTTCCAATGTCTTAAAATAGCAACTGGAATATCTAACAAATCTACAAGATCGCTATCTTTCATTCCCGAATCTTTTAAATGCACGTACTGATCCACCGTAAAACCTTGAAACCAATCTTCCATACGTTCAAACTTCACCGCATCCGGTTCGGCCTGATGACTACCCTTTAGCTGTTTTTTCTCCGTTTTTTTTACCACTGGTGGTTCTTATAACCGTTTGATCGCAGCTGTCACCTCTATAATTCTCATACACGTAGCACATTGTAAATAAGTACCAGCCTCATGTTTCACATGTAACGCATCATGCTTTTCATAACAATCTGACAGCTGGAGTAACAGCTGTTGTTTTTGCTTTTTCTCTGCTCGATTCATGTTTAAAAACCATCCTCACATCAGTAAATTAATTTAACCAGGGGGTCGAGAGCAAACTAGTAACTAGAAATAAGTACTTGGCAATTGAGCTCATTAAAAGTTAACTACTTCGCGATCGCTCTAAATCGTTGCTAGGACTTGTCTGGTACACTTTATTGATTTGTTCTAACACTAATTGGGCAGTTCTATCCCCTCTGACGTTGGAACGCACAAAAAGGCTCTCTGCGTTGCTGGTTGAGTAGACTTTTCCCTTCACATATTCCACTGCTGACGCAAACGTTTCAACAAATGCACGGTATTTTTCTTGCTTCACTTTTTTTTGATCGAGTGCATGACGGATCGCTTGTTCGGTCACAATCGCGATCGTGGTCAGCAACGTTTTCGCGTATCGACCTTTGCCTTGTACTTTGCTAATAATTTTGCTCGATTGCTTCAGGACTTTTTTCAAGGATGCGTATGGTATTTTTGTTTCTTCAGCCAACTCGCGCTGCGACTTTTCTAAGTAAAGTTTTCCAGCTGTGATCTGTTTTTCTAGGTAGCTTTCCAAATCACTTTCCCACTCTGCAAAATGTGAATATTCTCGCACTTCTCGCGCTTTTTTATGCTTCCGAAACACACTATTCCCTGGCTTCGCAAAGATAAATGGCGTAGAATGCTCCATTTCGCTTCCTGAATCGTACGTTTCCAAGATCGATTCAATATACTCCAGATTCGCACCTTTATATCTTTTGGAATAAGCGCTATGTACGACTTTTTCGATCTCTTTATAATTTTTCAGTTCAGCCTGCAGGCGACTATTAAATTGATCAAGCAGATCTAAAGCCTCTTGTTTGGATCTGCCGGAGCTATAACAAGCAAGTGCCAGTGTAAACATAACATTGTTCCGGCCAAGTTGCCCTTTGCGCCCCTGGACATTCGTCAAATGCACGATTTTATCGAACCAAGGTTGCTGCGTCGCATCAAAAGTTGCTGCTTGCTTCGACACAAGTTGCAGACCTGGGCGATTATTTTTAGCCGTATATTCCTTAGACCAGTTCATCAATTCCTGAAATTGAAATTTACTCTCCAGATTTAAGAAGGCAACATTTTTAGTATTTGGAGCTCGGAAGAAACCAAAATCATTGCATCCGCAATCGACGTTTGGCAGTTCGTTCGCAAACGCATGTTTGATGTTTTTAGCAATACGTTTCGCCACGCGTAACCCTTTAAACTGGTTGGCATTGCTGATAAACGTTGGTGCATCTAGGACAAAGTACAGTTGAAAACCAGCTGTAGTATGTAAAATAAAAGTCGGCGTTTGATCCAGCACTTTCATCGATGCCGTCAGCATCTTCGCAACATCGACTTGTTGTGTATCGACATCGACCACGAATGTATTGATTTGTTGCAAGTTTTGTTCGTCAAAACCTTTTATGTATTGCCGTTTATCGTCCGTATATGTTCCCCATCTAAAAACGTTTGGTGTCCAATGCGTGATTTTATCTGCTTCTGTCAGCAGCGCTTCTTGGCTCGTAACAATAAACCCTTTGACGCCATGCTCCATCTGCAGATGACCTTTATCGCGAACGACAAATTGCACGCCTTTACGATTTTCGCTTGCTGCTTCGACAGCTGCATAGTGATCTCGAATAGCCAAAACGCCTTTACTTCCCTTTTTCCGAAAAGCAGTGATTCCTTCATGCACGACCGCATCGATCACGCTGCTATATTGATACATCGCTTCGTTGTCAAACAT